>JAHDFX010000276.1 GCA_020627965.1 Saprospiraceae bacterium
AGTGCTGACAAAAGATGCCTTTATAAGTGTAAATTAATTCAGTCCTAGCACTTACTTAAAGACTAGTGTAATTGATTAATAAGAAAATATTATCAATCTCCATGTCCGCAATTGTAAACGTTCCCAATTCAATGGGTTTGCCTGCCGGAATTTCCAGATTTGTGACTTCGCTATCAAAAGCATTATAACCAAAAAACATACCTGGACATTCGACACTTGTTATAGCACATATCTTATGACGTTTGTTGATATCTATCTTATTGTTTTTATCTTTGCAAGCACTTTCAGAATCATATTCAGTAAATTCTAGGATAGTTTGTTTTCCTTCGTTTTTACTTTCAATGAATAACCCGATCTGGCTGACCTGAATAGCTTTATCTTTAGGAAGATAAGGGAACATATTGCGACTGAGTTTGAGTTTCAGTTCACGCTTTCCATCTTTAACTTCTTTATTAAATAAATGCCATGCTTCCGGCATTTCGTGTTTCACATCGAAATATTTAGTTCCATTACCTGGCAATTTGTTTTGAACAGACTCTTTAGCAGCAGTTCTCAACAGACCGCCACCTTCATGAGCCATGTAATTCATTGTTAGAATAACGTCACCCAAACTATCCATGTCAAAATAATTGTTCTCATGTGGTAGCTCAATTCTCCAACAACTAACCGCTCCTGAATATTCAAATGGGAGATAACGATCATCATTGAAATTCAATTCAAACATACCTGAATCATTCTGACCTGTTGAGGTAGCGATAGCTTCAGAAGCTTTATACTGATGTACTATTCTTGGATCATCGGCAATTGGATCGTAAACTGAGTAGTCAGAATGTGATTCACATAAAGAATCTGCCGAACCACTTAGGTAGGGTTTAATCCGTGTCTGGCTACTTAGTAAAGTCAGACGACAGTGGACGCCAGTATAGGGGCCAACTACCGCAGGAATACTTACAGTAACGTTTTTGATTCTTCTCATATAATGCCCAGGGTAATCCATATCAAACATCCATTCAGGGATTTGTATTTCGCAATACCCGGTTGCTTTCAGTTTGAGAAATTCAAGTGGAAAATGATGACGCAATGAAATATTCTTGGTCAGCTCATATCTTCTTGTATTTTCATCAAAATAAGCTTTCTCCATGCTACGTAAAGCACACTGTAGCCTCTCACCTGAAAGCATGCCCTCATGTAAATTCTCCCATATCTTACCATCAACAAACTTACGAGTACTGAAGTCACGTTCATAATTAAAAGCTCGTTCTGCTTGTCTTGCCAGTCTCATAGACAGCTCATACATTTTATGGTGTAGCGCAGCTGTTTCTTTCTGCATCCAGAGATAAAGTTCATGATTTGAAAATTTATCCCTCATAAAATCGAAGACTTCTTTTGAATTTTCGATCTGTTGTACATGATTGTTTAATTCTTTCAATGCCACATCTCTTCTACGCTCTGAAGCGAGAATTTGACGTTCAATTTGCTGAATTTCAACACCAATCAACTCAATCTGATGCAGCCATTCCCGTTCTCTTCTATCCCATCCACCTTGTGTATTTCTTAATCCTGCATAAGTGCCATGATACTGAGACATAGTGCTGAATACCTGTGCAATAGTAGAAACAAAGCCAGCAAATTTACTACCTAATGGCAAGTGCATCTGTGGCAGTCCTGCTAAAACATCTGGTATCCCTCTTAGTATTTGTGCGCCTATTTCTATTGCCTTAGACAAAATAAGTTCCGTCATAGACAATTGGGTATACGAGACATAATCAGACTCCCCGCCATTCAATCCGCCATTATATAATTCCTGATTATATGCCAGGCGTATCTGAGCCATTTCTTTTGTCTTGTATAAGCCCTGTACGTCCCAGTCGGAAGCTCGCCATTGGTTTTGCTTAATCACCAGGGCGAGTTCAAGCAGTTGCTTTTCGTGATAAGCACGCAAAGATGCCAGATATTCTCCATCTCCCTTTTCATAAGCACTTAGTAAAGCATTACCTAGCGAGTTGACTTCGCCTGCAAAATCCTGAGCTTTCTGCAATAAAAACTCAAAACGGTATGGGCTGTCAGGTAAGCAGCTAGTCAATTCATCCATACAGGTATCTCCATTATCTTTCCAGCCACATTTCAACGGATTATCTCCAAAATAAGCCATGTCTTTATTCGGTGTCCCGTTTTTATACCTGTTCGAGTTGATACATTCACGTATCAGAGCAAGACGATCTTCTACATTTTCGTAAAGGTGCATCAATCTCGGATTGAGAGGATTATCTTCTGGTGGAGTATAACTCCCGACTGTCATGCCAGATGCGCCTTCCACGGCTACTGTAAGCGGGTTGGCACCCAATATTTTACAAGCTGTATCATATACCAGACGAGCTTGCTGGAAAGCCTCTGGCGAATGTTCTCTCATCAAAGCATCTCCCCAATCCAGCATAGTTTCCAGATAGTGAAGCAGAACGGAACGATTACAGTTTATATCCTCTGTTACATCCTCAATATTCCAGGTGTTATCCTGAATCAACGGATTGTAGTACAATTCGTAAGTGCGCAGTGCAGCTTCAAATCTGCAGTGCATTCTCTGACTGTCTGCAACAGCCGTTACGGGATTGAAAACAGATGGGGGCATCACGCTAGCTCCCGGCGCAAAGTAAAGAAAGGATGGAAATGCTTTTAGTCCCTCTACCGGGCTTTCGTAACCTTCCAGCGGATCAGTCAGTTCAGGTAGCACAACTGCGCTATCCGAAACCAGATCGTATCTGAAGCCTGGTTCAGGTGTATTAGGATAACCGACTGGTGTAATACCACCAACAATTTTGAATCGAAGTGTATCAGCTGTTCTTCCCATAAACTCGATTTCAGCAAACTCTTCACCGACTACATGAACGCCTTCATCCGAAAAGCGTAACTGTTGAAATTCACCATTATGGATTTTAGTCCAG
Organism: Saprospiraceae bacterium; assembly: GCA_020627965.1. Lineage (GTDB taxonomy): Bacteria > Bacteroidota > Bacteroidia > Chitinophagales > Saprospiraceae > JAHDEO01. The sequence continues at coordinate 2,940 of JAHDFX010000276.1, forward strand.
GCTAAGAGTACTTTTGATTTACTTCCCCAGTTCAGTAGGGTAGGAAGCTGAGCGTCATTATGCCATTCCCAGTCTGCATTCTGACTGACGACTTCATAGAATTCAGAATCAATCAACCAGAAGTAGTACTCGTCTACCAAAGGTTCGTGTGGTTCAAAACAAGGCTCACAACAATCGCCGTCCACAGGCGGACAATAAATGCGATTAGGTGGCTGCCCTGCTGCGGCTACTCTGACGAATTTCTTACCAAGCCTTATAGCTGCTTCAATCCAGTACGGCGGTTTGCTTAGCCAGGAAGACCTTCCATGTACTTCGGGTGTTCCAATCTGCTCAAAACCTGAACGATTGTCAAGATTAGGCAGCTTTTGCGTGATAGCAGGTTCTGCCTGTTGTAGGAGTATGCCCCCATTATTATTGGCAGGTATCGGATTGGGAAACTCCGATGTAGTTACCGTTAATTGCTGTCTTCTGAGCCTGTCCTCCAAAAAGCGGAAAGCTTCGGTTTCTCTAGCTGCTTCCAGTTTTTCATATTCTATCCAGTTCTCGTTATAAACCTCTTTCATTTTGCACCTTTTCCAGATATTGAAAGTGGCAAAACGCTTATCCCAGAGATGATTAAAATCTGAAGTAGGCTTAAAAGGAACAAAGGGCAGAGAGGTGTCAGGATAACCTAAGCCTAATCTTATTCTGCGTACATAGTTTTGTACTGCAGTAACGCCCTCTTCTATTCGGCTCATTTTCTCACAAATACCTGCCTCCACGTCCATCAGGAGTAACTCGCTAAGATGTTTAGGTTCCTCTGCAAAAAGAGCAAAACCAGAAACGTATGACCAGGGGAGAAGAGTAGTAGTGAGATTTGTCAGGTAGGCGATCATAGCTTCCCTGGCATTGAGTCTAAGTTTATTATTGATCTGCTCCAGATCTTCATAGCGAGGTGGGTCACAACCTTCTAATAAGACCTTACAGATATATGCGGTCAGGCTTTCCATGTTTTCTCCATTCGCCCATTCGGCAGGTGTCAAACCTTCCAGACCGCCTTCCATATCTGCCCCTGCTGTCATTTCATTCAGTGCCTGAGCAGCATAATAAATCCTTGTTGCCCATTCCTCATTGACCAAATTGTCGTGAGATACTTTAAAAGGAGAAGGAGGAGGCGATGCAAAAGTAATCAGAGCTTCAATATTGGTATACCCCAGATTACTGCCAAGATAACGTTCTATCCTGTTGGCTTCCGGCGAATCACTTGGAATATTTTCATCTCCTTCATAAAGGAATAAATGCCATAGGGGATCATTGGTCTGCTCACTGACCAGGCTTTGTAGCTTTTTGTAATCGAAGATTCTTTCCCACCAGTCAAAAAGTGCCTGTTGACGCTTAATAGAAGGATCATGACGATCATCGTAATTCGCTGATTTATAAGTGTCACTGACAGGTAACAAATTAAAGTCAAAATATGCTTTATGTGAGACAAAATCTCCTGATGCTGTATCAACATAATAACTCGTTCCTTCAAAATCTGCCGGGTGATCAAGCAGATAACTAAGTTCAGACTGGTTTTTGGTTGTTTTTTCAGCAGTCAGACCAAAACGTCTGGCAAATAATCCGGCTTTAAAAGCACGTTGATAGGTTCGTCTTATGTCTCTTATCGTACTGGTGTAATAATTATCCAGAAATGCCTGCGCTTCTCCTGATATAGCAGCACCTTCAGCACCTGGATTTGCTGGTTCAGCGATTCCTTCACTGAGTAATCCGTCTTTACAGTCCCTGTATAATTTATGAAAAGGTAGTGTAATTAACTCATCACCTGTATCCGGGCCAGTATACTTAACTTGTAATCCTGCGCTTTGCGGGCATATCTCTTCTTTTATATCAAAATCAGGAACAGGATTGATATAATCAATAATGATCTCGTAGGCACAAGCCAGTAACTCTACACTATCAGAGCAATCTGAAGGAACATGTTCTTCTCCATTGCCATTTGACAGTATTTCTATTCGTTTATTACCTCTTTTTAAAGTTATTTTCCAGCTTTGAGGACTGTCATCGTCATATAGAGGTGCTGCTCCTTCTTCTTGATTAGGCATGCCTGCCCGGAAAGTATATTGTCCTTTTTCTTCGATCAGTAAAACACCTGTCCAGCGAACACCATAAGCTAATGCACCACCAAGTATATCACCGTTTGTATTGTCTATAGCAAAGCCATTACAGATGGTGATAAGCTGTTGGCTGGTATCATCCCATTCCAACGGAGGAATGATTGTTGGTACTGGTGAATTGCTTGCATTTTGAGGTTCGCCGAACGCTGACATGCCAGCTCTGACCTCTCTCCATAGCAAATCGTTCGTAATATTACCATCTCCGTCATAAGTTAGTTCCCCGCCTTCCAGACGATAATATTCGCCAAGCAAACCAGTTCCAACCAGACCATTAATGGCGGCAAAAGCTCCACCATGTGGAAGTGGATTCCAGATAACATTAGAGACTTCGCCAGTATCGGTTTCCCATTCGGGACTTCCGGGTTCTGCACGATTTTCATCTGCATATAAGTTCTTCAGGATTTCCCACATGACAGCATTGCCATCTTCAAACGAACCAGCAGGGTCTACTGTTGCAATGTGTCTGGCAAGATAATCGGCAATAATTTCACTTCGCTTACAGAATACAGCCAGAGATTTTCTGAAATATTCCCAGCGTTTATTCGCATCTGGTTCCTGTATCAGGTATTCAATAGCTTCCAGTTGATTCGGAAACAAGAAGCCCAATTGAGCCAGTTGATTACGTGGCATAAAATACAAATCCCGAACCGCTGCCTTCTCCGCATCATTTAATTTATCGGCATAAATTTTTTCAATGACCTGCTTATTAGATAATGGCAGGATAAAGCAAAGTCGCCCAGTATCATCACCTTCATCGTAGAAAAACGGACTGCCTGGCGGTTCGTCCCACATATCGTCTGAAGTATCTGCTTTAGGCAGTTCTGTGCAATACCATATCTTTTCATTCGATTCATCATAAACACAGTCGCAGTCATCTGCACCGGGGAAGAAATGATCGCATATAGAACCAAGAACATCGAATCCTTCTTCTGGTATTTCGTAGCAGAATTTATCTTTTAATATCTTCTTAATATCCTTGCAGGAACACTTGTCCCATTCCTCCATTTCTACTGTATCATGGGTAACTTTTAGCAGTTCTTCTCTTAGCTTTGCCAATGTGTAATCACTACAATCCGGTAAATCGAAAGGACATTTAATCGCATCGTTTACAGATTGAAGCATGAAAGGGTCTTCACCTGCCAGATTTACATTGGTAAAAAGATAAAACAGTTCATCTACATCAAAATCGGAGGCATATATTTTGCATAATACTTCTGCAAAGCGGATGGTATGTGTCGGTAATTTATACCAGGTATAGTCAGGTTCATCAGGATAAAAATTAGCCAGTTGTGAGATAGCATCCAGATTACTTTTCAATATTTTAATTAAATCCGGACGAGATTTACAGTTGTACTGCTTTTCGCAATGTGCTTTTATCTGTTCCAGTAAATGATCTACTGCCCAATGCCATTTTGGATGGCTTGGTCCTTCCCATAAAGCGAGAATATGTGTGCGATTGGCACCAGTTCCTGTTGCTGTATCGCTTTCGTCTCGCAGAGCTAAGTCATAGTCATTGAGTAGCATTTGGAAGGCTACAAATTGGCGGATAAAGTTGGGATTAATATTATTACCATTATAAATACCGAATACCTCGTCAATATCTGTCAAATCATCTTGAGAATAATTAGTTCCTTGGGCATTATTCAATCTATTTGAAAATCTAATTAAAGTAATCAGTTTTCGAAGATTGCGTCTTTTCACTAAAGGAGTGTTTCCTAAATCCAATCTGATAT
>JAHDFX010000277.1 GCA_020627965.1 Saprospiraceae bacterium
TCTAGTTCAGAACTAGAATTTTTTAGTTTTTTACTATAACATTTTAGTTTTACAGTAAAATACTTTAGTTATTAACTATAATATTTTAATTATTATCTATAATAATTTAGTTATTATCTATAATAATTTAGTTATAAACTATAACTTTATGGTTATGAACTATACTATTCTAGTTTAGAGCTAAGACATTATAGTTAATAGCTAATTAATTTTACTTCATAAGTAAAAAGATTAAGTTATAAACCAGAACATTCTGGTTTACAACTAAAACGATTCAATTATGCCAAAAGAAAATGTACTCTCTGCCGAACTCAGCGAAGCAGACTTCGCAGCTATGAAAGATGCTATTCAGGTATTTAAAGACAAATTGCCCTTCCTAACCAACCTGACTCCTCAGGAGCGTCAGGCTTACCCCAAAATGGGAGATAAAAGCCTGGGTTTTGTAAAAACAGCGCTGGGCTATGCAAAAGACTTTGACGACTTAGTTCCTCCTTATCTGGATGTTGAAGAATTTGAGAAGGATATGAAGCTGGTGAAAATGTTGTCAGCTCTTGCCAGAGAGATCAATATGCTGGCGGAAGGACTCGATGATACCATCATGCTTGCAGGTAGTGAAGCCTATCGGGCAGCATTGGTTTATTATCGTTCTATCGACATAGCCAGGAAACTCAACCTTCCCGGAACGGATACGATCTATGAAGATTTGCGTGACCGTTATCCGAGAAGACGGAAGCCTAAACCGAAAGCATCAACAAATGAAGCATTAGACAAAACTTAGTATCTTTAGCAAAATTTTACCATGAAAGGAATTCAGGATACTTCCAGTAATACGCTGCGTCAGCTTTTGGGTAATGGTTTAAGATATAACATCCCAAAATTTCAGAGGGATTATTCGTGGACCAATGAACAATGGGATGATCTATGGCAGGACATCGAAGCCGTTAGAAGAGGAGATGAACCTGCCCATTATCTTGGCTATCTGGTGCTTCAAACTGAAGATGATAAAAATTACAAAGTTATTGACGGTCAGCAAAGAATGACCACCCTAAGTTTACTGATCGTCACAGTTATCAAAGTATTACAAGATCTTATAGATAGAGAAATAGACCCGAAAAATAATGCAATTCGTAGAGATACTTTCAGAAATTCATATATAGGTTATCTTGACCCAGTTACACTGGTAGCTGTTAATAAGTTAACTCTCAATAGAAATAATGACGATTTTTACCGCCAAAAAATAGTCCCTTTACAAACTCTTCCACAAAGAGGTTTGAACTCTTCTGAAAAATTGATGCGTAATTGCTTCAACTGGTTTTACAATAAAATCAGAAAACAATTCACAACCGGAGAAAGTTTAGCCAGTTATCTGGATGAAATAATAGACAAATTATTTTTTACTGTTATTACTGTAAATGATGAATTAAATGCATTTCGAGTATTTGAAACATTGAATGCAAGAGGTGTCCAGTTAAGCTCTGCCGATCTTCTTAAAAACTATTTATTCTCGGTGGTTGATACTCAGGGAAGTCATGAGTCTGAGATAATAGAAATGGAATCTCTATGGAGTAAAGTTATATCAAAACTTGGTAATCAAAAATTCCCGGAATTCTTGCGTATCTACTGGAATAGTAAAAATAAAACCGTTAGAAAGAGTGAATTATTCAAAGTTATAAGGCGTAATATAAGCCACAAAGGAGATGCTTTTTCATTGATACGTGACCTAGAACATAGCGCAGACACTTATATAGCTTTAAGAAATCCTGATGATGAATTATGGATTGGTGAACAAGATATCATGAGCTTATTGGAAGAGCTTAAATTATTTCAAGTCCGCCAGCCTATTGCTTTATTATTGGCAGCCTATGAAGAATTGCCTATAACACAATTCAATCGTGTTTTAAAAGCTATTTCGATTATCTCTTTCAGATACAACATAATTGGTGGACTCAATCCAAATGAACAGGAAGTTGTATATAATAACGCCGCACTAAAAATTAGAAAAGGTGAACGTTTTGAAGAGAAAATGCTAGAGTCCGTCTATCCGAAAGATAATAGTTTTGAAACCGAATTTTCTAATATGAAGATAAAAAAACAATCTTAAGTAAAAGTAGCGTTCTTTCAACAGCTAATATCCCTGCCCACTATGATGAATGGCACGAAAGTTCTATTACTTCAAGACAGCGGCACATTGCAAAAATCGCTAAATCTATCTGGAAGTTGAACATATAGCTGCCCCCAAAAAAACTTTCAATAAAATACCTTGTCCGATCATGAAAAAAAATTTCCTTTATACTTCGCTAATTACTCTGGTCTTGTTATCCATTGGCATAAAAAACACTTGTTTTGGACAGGCATCAGCAGGATTACGGGCAGGACTCAGCCTGACCAATACTGCAATTGAGCCAAGCATCAATGAAACTGAAAATAACCTGGGATATACCCTGGCTATTATGTTTGAGAATCAATTTTCTGGTCTCTTTGCTTTGCAAACAGAAGCCAGGCTGATTCAAAAAGGCTATAAAAGCATGGAACCTAATTTGGAGTTTGTAGTTAATTATAATTATTACGGCTTATCAATTCTGCCACAATTGGGGATTCAAAAAAATAATTTTCGGATCAATGTTCTGGGCGGACCATACCTCGACTATGCATTGGGTGGAAATACAATAACCAAAATTAGCAATCCGGGTTTGCCATTGGAGGTAAACAAAAATAAAATTGATTTTAGTCAGGCTGATTTCAACCGTTTTGAATTTGGTCTGGAAGGCGGGCTGGAACTTAAGTTTATCACTGATTCAGGAAGCATTAGCCTGCAAGGTCGATATTTCAATGCTTTAACAAATGCTTTTCCAAATGATGCTTTTAACGTTTTTAACAGGGGCTTCCATATATCTTTAGGATATTTATACCAGACTTACGAATAATCAAAACACTAAAATGAAAAAATCTCCGGCAAGCCCAATTCAATTCTCCAATGGTATGAGCATGAAAAACAGATTCATGCTCGCTCCACTAACGAATCAACAAAGTTTTGAAGACGGCCAACTTTCCGAGGAAGAATTTAATTGGCTGACTAAGAGAGCCATCGGGCAATTTGGGATCGTCATGACCTGTGCTGCTCATGTTCAGGAATCAGGTAAGGGCTTTTCTGGGCAATTGGGGATATTTTCAGACATCCATATTTCCGGCCATCAAAAATTAACCGCCAAACTAAGAGAACATGGTAGCCTATCGGTAATACAATTATATCATGGAGGAATGCGCTCGCCTAAAGAATTAATTCATCAAATACCTGTTTGCCCTTCGAATAATGAAAAAACCGGCGCCAGAGCTATGTCTCTGACAGAAGTTGAAGAACTCAAAAATGACTTCATAGCAGCAGCAGTCAGAGCAAAGAAAAGTGGCTATGATGGCGTAGAGATACATGGAGCGCATGGATATATTATCTGCCAGTTTTTAAGCAAAAAAATCAATAAAAGAAATGACCTTTATGGGGGAAGTTTACAAAATAGATCCCGGCTGTTATTTGAGATAGTAGATGGAGTAAGAAAAACCTGTGGAAAAAACTTCTTATTGGGTGTACGATTATCTCCTGAAAGATTTGGGATGGATATAGATGAGATAAAACTGGTCTGTCAGCAACTAATTGATACACATAAAATAGACTTTTTAGATTTATCTCTCTGGGATTATAGTAAAAAGCCTGAAGAAAAAAAATATCAACATACCAACTTGTTAGATCATTTTGCTTCACTTGACTTTAAACAGGTATTATTAACAGTAGCCGGAAAAATCAGAACAGCAAAAGATGTAAATGAGGTTTTAAATACCAGTGTCGATTTTGTAACCATCGGACATTCAGCCATTCTCCACCATGATTTTCCACGAAAGGTAATTGAAAATCCTACATTTAAGTCTGTTGAAATTCCTGTTTCCAAAGAATATCTCTACAAAGAAGGGCTGAGTGACAAATTTATTGACTACTTAAAAAGAAGACCAGGATTCGTAGCAGGCGATTCATAATACAACAACATGAGAATACACCAGATCGATGCACTTAGAGGGTTCGCCTTATTTGGTATTTTGGTAGTAAACATCTTTGTATTTCATGCTCCTTATGCTCATTATGGCCCATTCTATTACCAGTTTGAAGGACTAAACTTAAGTGTGATAGAACATACGATTTTCTTATTCGTTGGGAAATTCATGTTTATCTATGCTTTTCTTTTCGGATATAGCTTTTGGATGCAGTATGAAAAGGTAGAAGAAAAATCAGTTTTCAGGCAATTTTAGAATATATTTGGAGGAAATACTCGAAATATTAATCTTAAAAACTAATTAAAATGACCAAAGAAATAAGTCTTCTAATCATTCTTAACCTCCTGTTTATCCCTTTTGCAATAAGTCAGTCAGAAGATGAAGAGATCACCCTGGGTAAAATCGAAGAAATTGGTTGGTTAATAGATGGTGCAAGTATTACCAAAAAAGGACTAAAAGACATTACCAAAGAACTAAAAGAAATATCTGAAGAACACAAAAAAAATATCAGGTTAAGAGCTGTAGCAAATGCCCTATCAGGAAAGACTTTAACAGAATTTTGGTATCATAAAGAAGCAACTCCTTTCTACAAAAGGTCACTAAAACTAAGAAAAAAAGAAGGAGATTATTTGCCCCAACGATGGGCACTCCATTCATTAATGGAAAATGGAATGTACCGTGACGATCTTCGCTTTACTTTTAAATACGCTAAAAAATGGATACAACTAACCAGCCAGGATCCCAAGCAATTAGAGTCCATTTACGGATACGATTATGAAGGTGAAAAATATTTTGAAATCGAACTTGGAAAATTGATCAGAAGAATTCATCCAACATATTTCTCAAGCTGGAAAGGCAATAAAATTCAGAACTGGAAATCCAGAAGCAAATACAGCCATGCTTTACTAAAATACTATTTAAAAGAATTTCCGGAAAACAAAGACTTCATCCTCAAAGACACAAAAGAGTTTTCCGAGTATGCTATTAGAAGAATTTTAAGACAAGGAGACGGAAAAGCAGCACAGGAATGGGCTGAAGGTCTTTTAAAATCCCTAAAGAAACACATCTCATCAACTGAACATACCGACTTCTACCGATTCTTCGCCAGCTTATTCAAAAAAGATGAAAACAAATGGTCTGCTCCCCGAACAACTGATTTTGAATATATCGGGATCGGATTAATGCAGGGCTACATAAAAAAATGCAAAAAAATCAAAAGACACGATCAGGTGATATTCGCTCATCGACATCTGGCTACCAGATATAAAGCACTTGAGGACTACAGGCAAACTGTTCAACATCTTGCTGAAGCCATAAAATATGCGCACAAATACAATTTAAAAGAAGAAATAGTTAAATCATATGGAGGTCTTCACCAAATGATACAGGAACTGAAAGAAATCAATAACCAAACAGGAATTAAGGACGCAAAAAAATGGAAAGAAAATTATTCTTTAAAGGGATTACTAAAGGAAAACATAGTAGAATTTGACAATATACTAAATTAGTCTCTCAGACCTTACTCGAAACTAATCAATATGCAAAGAATCATTCTCATCGCTTTAACATGTCTACTCATTATATTGGGATTAATAAGAGTTTTCCATATCGTGGATGTTTATTCTGTCCCTACCCTTTCAATGGAGCCAAATTACAAGGCTGGTGATGTTTTATTGGCAACATGCCTAAAAAGCCCGGATTATAACGACGTAGTTGCCTACAAATCAATGCAAATCGTGACACATCCAAATTCAGAACCTAAAAAGGTAACATTTCTGGGAAGAGTAGTAGCACAAGGGAATGATACTATGAAAATTATTGATGGCTTCACTTTTGTCAATGGGCGCCCGATCGACAAAGATATTAACCTAAAGTTCAACTATATTATTCATCCAAATGAACTGGAATTGAATCGTGAAATATTAAATGAATTAGATGCTAAAGATATTTTTGAAAAAGATGAATTCCCAGTAACGATTATCACTATAAGCCCTTCCTTTCACGATAAATTGAAAAATAAAGATCAAATTAGAAAGCAAAATTCCAAGATTAGGAATGATGGCCGCTATCTCACCTCAATGAGCAGTAAGATAAAAGAGGAATGGAGTATGAATAACCTCGGACCGCTCATTATTCCTGATAAGCATTATTTCATTTTAGGAGATAATAGAAATAAAACCATAGATTCCAGAATGAGAGGATTTATAAGTGAGGATGATATTGTTTCTACGGTTATAGAGTAAAGCTTCAAAGTCTGCCTTTTCCCGCTCCAACCAACTCCTTCCGCATTGGGGCTAATCACCCACTTCAGGTGTCTAACAACAGAATATTCTTTGGAATGGACGCTTTAACGTAAAATACCGTTTTAAACAAAAGGATAATTCATTGATTATTCATCGAATTACCTATCTTTATCCGTCTTTACCCGACAAATATTGACAAAAACTATTTAAGCCAACCCATACTATTATGAGAAGATTATTTACACGACTCTCTACCCCAATCACTACTCTTTTTTTCATATTTATATTTAGCCATTTTCTGCAGGCGCAGGTGAATGTTGAAATAAATGTCGTTCAGGTCAGCTCAACTATTGGAGATTGTGACTTTATAGGTAACAGTGATCCTAGTTGGTGGTGGACTGGCGGGGATATTGACAATCAATGTCATCAGGAAGGTGGAGAAAATGGTGGTACATTCAATATCAATACTAATCTTTACGATGAAACTTTCATTTGTGCAAACGATATTCCTAATAATATCAGCGTCACCTTTAGGGCATGCGAAGAT
>JAHDFX010000278.1 GCA_020627965.1 Saprospiraceae bacterium
CATCGACTATCGACCTGCTATAATGCTGTTTTAACTAGAGATTCGCATGACTCATCTAAATTTATACCATGAAAATACTAATAATAGGCGGAAACGGAACAATAGGAAGAAGAGTTTCAGAACATTTCAAAAAAGAAGACCACGAAGTAATCATAGGAGGAAGAACAAGTGGAGATGCCACTGTTGACATTGCAGATAGTGCTTCGATCAAAGCGATGTTTGAATCAATAGGTAAGCTCGATGCCATACTATGTATAGCAGGAGAAGCTAAATGGGCGCCTTTCAATGATTTGTCGGAAGAAGACTATTACATTGGGCTAAAAAGTAAATTAATGGGGCAGGTAAATGTGGTCAGAATAGGTCGCCATTACCTAGAGCCTAATGGCTCAATAACACTGTCTACAGGGATTCTAGCTGATGATCCGGTCATAAAAACCACTAGCGCAGCTATGGTGAATGGAGCAATTCACAGCTTTGTCAAAGCCGTTGATCTGGAAATTGAAAACGGAATCAGAGTCAATGTAGTTTCCCTTGGAGTCGTTCAGGATGCCTATGAAAAATATAAAAGTTATTTCCCAGGACATAGCCCTGTATCTATGGCGAAGACCGTGAATGCTTATGTAAGAAGCGTTCAGGGCAGAGGCAGAGGTGAAATTATACGATTCTATTAATAATGTCTAATCAAAAGAGCTTATAAATCCATACTTTTTAAATGCCCCTGTAATTCTTCTATTGCAGGAATAATGTATTTCTTGTCTTTTTTCCGTTGCTTAACCCATCCAAAAAAGAAGACAGCAATTAAGAATGTCCAGGTAATTCCCAGGGCAATATAAGTCATTGTAATAGAAACATCTTTTAGCAGGTTAATGGTATAAAAACTGCAAATAGCCCCCAAGATCAACATGTAAACTGGGGTAATCATATTTGTAACCAATAAATTATACCTCAAAGTTCTTAGCTGAGTTCTAATATATTTTTCTGGCTTTTCCGACATAGATTTTTTCAGATTGATCTGTCTAAAAACCAAAGCAATAGCCTGAAGTCCGACTAGAAACATCAATGCAGCTACCATTGTCATTAAAAATGCACTGTTCAGGAAAGGTAATACGGCAAATCCCAGAACATATATTGTACCCGGCAAGATATAAAGCATCAGCTTGTTTTCCTTTTTCAGATTATCATTAAATTCATTAAGTCGTTTAAGTATCTGTGTATCTAGTTCCGGCTGAATATTTTGCGCTTGCCAATCATTCATTAATTCTTGTAATTCCATGATGCTATTTTTTTATTGTGTTCTTTAATTTTGTTTTAATGCGATTCAATTTTACACCGACATTATTCACACTAATGCCCAGTATTTCAGCGATTTCTTTATAAGAAAAGCCTTCCAGAAAAAAACCGACTATAGCTCTCTCAGCACTGTTCAAATGCTGAATAGCTTCCATCAGCCTTACCAAGGACTCATTAGTTTTTATATCGGCTGGCGGCAAATTTTGTATATACTTTTCTTCTTGTTGACTGATCCGTTTTTGTCGCTGATTGAATGTAATGGAAGTATTGACAGTCACCCGATATATCCAGGTATCTATTTTTGATTTACCTTTGAAACCCGACAGACTTTTCCATACATTAATCATTACTTCCTGAAACAGATCATTTACTTGACTTTGGTCGTATATCAGCACTTTACACAATCTGTACACCTTCTGCTTATGTGCATGATACAATGACTCAAATTTTTTATTACCTTCCTGTTTCATTGAATTATTATTTACAATACTTCGTATTGGGGTTTTGCTTTTATCAGCTTTACTATGCTTTTATTTGTTCTTTATTCTTTTAGTCTATTTCTGGAATGATTTTATTACAGTATTTGGAAAAAATTTACAACCCATTATGGAAAATAGTATAAAAAGGGCTGTTCATCTATTGTTTTGGGGCTTATTTTGCCTTTCGGCAAATGCGCAGGATAGTTTTGTTGTGCAGGATATTCGCATAGAAGGAAATCGTAGAACCAAAGAAAAAGTCATTCTCAGAGAACTGGATTTTGTAAAGGGAGACAGCATTGAAATATCTTTTGAAGCGTTGGAAAAAATCAATGAAAATCGTTTACTCAGTACAGGTTTATTCAATATGGTCGATATTTCCAGAACGGACAGCCTTTCGGCAAATACGGATATTCTGATCAGCCTGACCGAGAATTGGTATATTTTTCCAGGTATTGTTTTCTCCATGGCAGATCGGAATTTCAATGTCTGGTGGACCGAGCAAAATCGGGATTTCAGCCGTGTCAATTACGGTGCAAAATTATCCCACAGCAATCTCACCGGAGCAAAAGACCCGCTATGGATCAAGGCGCATCTGGGCTTTACCCGCAATTTTGAATTAAATTACCTGTACCCTTATTTAAATAAAAAAAATACGCTGGGTATAGGCGGAGGCATTTTCTATTCATTAAATAAAACGATTCCTTACATCACGATTGATAATAAGACTCAATGGCATCGGGCAGAAGATGAACGCAGTCTGCTCAAGCGTTTTCGTACGGGTATGAAGCTGACTTATCGTCCTACTGTTCAGTTATATAATGCGCTTCGACTGGAATATCACCGCAACTGGGTAGACGAATTGGTCATGAATGAATTGAATCCCAATTATTTCCTCAATGGACGCAACAGCATCCGTTTTTTCTTTGCTGAATATGATGTGCAATACGATCAGCGGATCTACAATCTTTATCCAAAAGGCGGTTATTTGCTGTTTGGCAATATAAAAAAAGAAGGCTTCGGAATTTTTAAAGAATATAACAATTTATCACTGTCTATAGGGGCAGAAAAATATCAGCCAATCACCAAAAAGCTGGTCTTAGCCACTCGTATAAAAGGAAAAATCAACCTGAACAGAAACCCGGTTTCTTTTGCCAATAATACCGGTTTAGGTTGGGATTCAGATATTGTCAGCGGATATGAATTGTATGTAATAGACGGGACAGATTTTGTATTTGCCTTGAATAGCCTGCGCTACAGCATACATGAAGGCGATTATCCTTTATTTAAATGGTTTCCCTATCAGTTTAGAGATTTGAATTTGAAGCTTTTTCTCCGACTAAATTTTGACACGGCTTACGTCAATGAACCGACCTTCAAAGCAAGCAATGAATTGAATAATCGCTGGATATTCGGCTATGGTCCGGCTGTAGATGTTATTCTTTTTAATAATTACCGACTCAGTTTTGAGTACAGTTTTAATGATCTGGGCGAGAGTGGGCTGTTTATCAATTCTAATTTTTTGTTTTGACAAGCAAATTTAAAATAAAGGGATGACCGTCCCCTTATTTTAAAAATATTGTTTATGCCTATGTAGTTGGTAAAAATGCTTTGGAGGGCGGGAGTATGTATTGAGTGCTTGCCCTTTTCTACAGCTCGAACCTTATGCGCTTTTCTGATAGATCACGTTTTTTACCATTTTCGCTTCCTTCTCTCTATCCTTCACATTAGTACGAATGTCCTGTTCTATTTCTTTCTGAATACAAATAAATGCTGATTTTTTTTCAATTTTGATGTGTCTCTTTTGTAGGAAAGTTACTAATTATAGCGTTCCGGCAAGATAGGCTTTGTAAGCATTAGACACTATTTTTTGATAGAAAGAAAAGCTAATAAGAGGGATTATGATTTCATCAAAATGTTCTTTTGTATAGATTGCTATGAGGGAATATTCCTGATCTGGTTCGCAGTGTTTGTCTAATTTTTCAAAACATAGTTTCAATCCGTCTTTAAGACCGTTTTCATCTAGTCTTTCATTTAAAAATAGTTTCAGAAAACGTTCAATTGCTTCGACTTGATTATCTAGTAATTGTTGCCTTCTATACAATAGATTATCTCGATTTAAATCACAAATCTTCCATGTTTGCTCACCTCTTCCTTTTGAATCAACGCCTTCTATTTTTCCTTTATTATCAAATTTGAAAAACTGTTTACAGTCATCAATTTCAGGATGTAGCAGATAAGGTTGCTCGTCAATTAATGGAGATTTGTCAGCTTGGCAGGCATTAGTATCCAACTTACCAGAAGTCAGGAAAGTTGGTCCATCTACACGATTCCCTATGATAGGAAACTGGTTTGATTTACCTGGTGGTCTATTACAGTTGGGGCATGAAGGAATAAGATTCGACCATTCGTAACACAACCAGTAGTAACCAGAATGAATAACTCCTGTAACTCCTTTTTTGGGGCGGTAATGTTCTATATCGGGTTTAAATTCTTTGCTTTCGCAGTAAGCACATTTATCATGATAAAGTTCACAAAGTATTTCTCGTACACTTTTATATACGGAAGTTTTTATTGATTCTTTATTGCTGTTTTTCGCTATATCTTCCAAATCATCACTCGCATCAAGTAGTGATTGTGGTGTAAATGGACATAATTGTGACTTTCTGTTGTTGAAAACCATGT
Organism: Saprospiraceae bacterium; assembly: GCA_020627965.1. Lineage (GTDB taxonomy): Bacteria > Bacteroidota > Bacteroidia > Chitinophagales > Saprospiraceae > JAHDEO01. The sequence continues at coordinate 4,452 of JAHDFX010000278.1, forward strand.
AAAACGAAAGGTTTATTTGGGCTTAAATAATTTTTCAAGTTCTTTAGCCTTATCTGTTCCCAGATATTCTTTTAATTCGTCTGCTACCCGTTGATTAAGTTCTATTTCATCGTAGGTATCTTCGGTTTTTATTCGTTTATCTTTATCATGGGTAACTGGAAAAATTTCCCTTAGTCCGAAGATTGGCGAAGTCAAAATGGTATTAGGCAGTAGATTAGAAATTTGCTGTTCCATGTCTTCCAGTCGCTCCACCGTAATGCCATTTTCTGCATCTCTATTGACTTTAAGAAAGACAGAATGTTCAGGCGCACCCAGCAAAGGAATCGGACTATGCGTAGAAGCAATAAATTGTACTTTTGGAAATATTTCAGAAAGCAAACCAGGCAGTCGTTTTTGCCATTTTGGATGTAGGTGCAAATCCAGTTCATCAATAATCACAATGCCCCATAATTCGGCAGGGTCATAGATACCGGGTTGTGTTTCAAATAGTCGCAAAATCATATCGCCGACCATCATAATAATACTGCGATAGCCCGCAGCGAGTTTTTTAAGCGTAACTTTATTATATCCTTTTCCTAATTCATCTTTTTCGTAATAATAGACAATGTCAGAGCCAAAATCAACTTCTATTTCTTGGAGGTTGAGTAGCTTTTTTAGAATGGTGGTGACTTTTTCATATTTCGTTGCAAATTCCCCATTACGATCTTTCCTATTATCTTTTTTTATTGCCCAGCGAGAAAGTTGATATTCAATATTTCTCAGAAAAGTTTCTGTGTCAAAAAGACTTTTGATGGGATTTTCTTCTTGTTTTGACTTTTCGGAATCTCTATTCAAGCGAGAGGAACCGTAAGCACAAATCCTGTCTCCGTCAAAAAAACCACCAAGTCCATCATCTCTCAAAATTTCTACTTTAGACGTACCTGATTCTTTTTCTTGTGCTTTAAGAACTTCACTAATCATAGATCGAGGAACAATATTAAGACGTTGGTCATAAATACCTTTTGCCAAAGCTTTCAATAAAGAAGTCTTACCAAATCCGTTTTCATCTGTCAGAAATATCCACTTAGCTTCTTTAGGAAGTCCATCAATAGCAGCATGTTTTATACCTCCGATATCCTTAAACTCAAAACTACTTAAAGTATATTTAGGTGATATGTCTTTCCCATCAGTCATACTTGCAATTTACACATTTTTCATTGATTATCAATAAGAGAATAGATTCAGGTGTGTATAACAAATTGCACAGTTTTACTAAATTTTGCTCCGTTGTCCACCCCCTACACCCCCTCCGAAGGGGGACAAAAAGGCGTCAAAATCCCCCTTTGGAGGGGGCGCAGGGGGTGGAATGCCGAGCATTTTGTGCAATTTGTTATACACACTAGATTCAGGCTCGTTCCCGATACACTGCATTCTTCACCAGTTTAGCCTCTTTCAGTTTTGCATCAGGATTATTCAGAATATCCGCTTCAATTTCTTTTTGTACCAATTTCCACCAATATATAGCTGGAATAAGATTGCCGGAATGTTCTTCCAGACGATAAGCAAGGGCAAGCGTAAGGCGTTCCCTTTTGTGCAAAATTCGACTAAGCCGGGTTTTGTGTATACTTAAATCTTCTGATAGTTGCTTTTGATTTTTACCTGTTACACGCAAATATTCACGTAGATAAACGGCAACAGATTGTTCTTCATCAAATAAAGTACTTTCGACATACTCCTTCATTTGATAGCAGATTTGTAGTAAATCTGCATATATCTTCTGTTCTTTTGTACGACTTTGTAATCGCTTTTTCCGAAACGCCCACATTTCTTCGTCGGCTGCTTTGCGTTCGTTTTCAGTAAGGTCAGCAGGAATGAAGAAAGATTCGGCAATTTCTTCATCAGTGTATTGCTGCCTGAGTTTTTTATATCTTTCTTCGTTAGTCATGATAAATATTTTACGATGAGTTCTCTTGAATTTTCTAATTCTGTGTATAGCTGTAAACCCACTGGCTGAAAACCGTATTTTTCCATATATAGCCTGATGATATTCGTTTTGGGTATCAAGGAGACAAAACCTTCATAACCTTTATTAAAAGCCATTTGGCATGTAAATGCAATCAAACAACCAGCTATATTTTCTATTACCTTATCTCTTCCTCTATTTGCTTTTGATATCTCTATCAATTGAATCTCAATCCTCAACTCTTTGTCTATATCCCGTAAGGCAATTAAACCTAAAATTAAATTTTCATTCTTGGGTTTGATCTTATAGACATCATACTTGAGTTCTTTTTGCCAATCAAACCCAAAGTTGTCATCTTCGTTAATTAGGTTAATATCTTTATTTTCAATGGGTTCAATTATCGCTTCAATATGTGTTTTGG
>JAHDFX010000279.1 GCA_020627965.1 Saprospiraceae bacterium
GTCGATGGTCGATGGTCGATGGTCGATGGTCGATGGTCGATGGTCGATGGTCGAGTGCCAAAGGCACTCGTTAACTCTATGGACCATGGACTATCGACACTTTTGTCACTTTGCAAATTTGGGACATTTGTAAAACCTATTCACAGCTATTCTTTATTAACTGATGATAAAACCGAACAGCCCTTGTATAATTTTCAATAGATATTCTTTCATCAACACCATGAATACGATCTAGTTCATCGGTACCCAACTGAAAGGGCAACAACCGATAAGTATTTACAGCGACTTGCTGATAGTGCTTGCTGTCTGTACCGGCAACTACTAAAGACGGAGCAACCACAACGTCAGGAAATATTTCCTGTAAAGTTCGTTGAATTACTCGAAAACCAAAGGCTTTATCGTCAGATATTTTTGACGGATTTCGACTGCTTCGGTCAGTTTTTATGCTGATAAGTTCGTTATTTATCGTGTTTTTGATATGATTTTCTACTGTTTTAATATCATCTCCGGGGCGTATTCTAAAATTAAGCGTTGCTGAAGCCTGTGTTGGGAGTACATTTTCCTGTATGCCGCCATCTATCATTGTGACGGCTGTAGTGGTGCGCATGATAGCATTAGTAGTAGGCTTTTTTGCAAATTGTTTTTTTAATAAACCTCCAAATAACCAGCGGTTGGCCAGTGCCATACGAATAGGAATACTAGCTTCTGGTCCGGCATAATCCATCAACATACCTGTCGGACCATCAAAAGAAGCCGGCATAGGGTTTTCTTCCAGTGTGGTAATGGCTTTGCTCAGTGTACCAATAGCAGTCTGTGCAGGCGGCATAGAGGAATGACCGCCCTCTGTTTTTGCGCTAAGCTTCACCGTAGCATAGCCTTTTTCAGCAATACCAATAAGTCCGATAGGCTTACTGATGCCCGGCATTCCTTTTGTTAAAACCAATGAGCCTTCATCCAGCACATACTCAAATTCCAGATGTTTTTTGTCGAAATATTGAGCAATGGCTTTTGCTCCGTTGCGTCCGCCGATCTCTTCATCATGCCCGAAAGCCAGGTAAATAGTCCGCTCCGGGCGATAGCCTTCCCCGATCAATTGCTCAATAGCCTCCATAATACCGACCAGGGAACTTTTATCATCTAGCGTTCCACGTCCATATATATATCCGTCTTCGACTGTACCACTAAAAGGCGGATGCTTCCATTGCGATAAGCTTTCTTCAACTGGCACGACATCTATATGCGCTAAAAATAAAGCTGGTTTTAAGACCGAGTTTTTACCCGCCCATTTATAAATCAGGCTATAATCATTAATAGTTTTTCTTTCGAGTAAGCGATGTGTTTTTGGAAAGTTACTATTTAAATAAGCAATAAAGCCAACAAAAGCACTGGTGTCAATATGAGTACTACGTGATATGGTAGGAATTTGTATGGCTTTCGCCAATCTGTTGACAGCCTGGTCGCTGATAGCCACTTCAGCAATCCGATCTACTTTGACCTGTTTTGAGCCAAAGCGGATCATATTGTAAATGACAATGATTAGAATAGCGAATAACGTAAATAAGAAAATACGTCTAAGCAGTCGCTTTAGTTTTTTCATCGAAATACGGTGATTTGAGGGCAAAGATATAAGATATAAGTGGAAGCATTTTAAACTTATGGCAAAAAAGATTATTAAGTTACTATACACTTTTCAAATTGGCTGACAATTTCCCCCTTTGGAGGGGGCGGAGGGGGTGGACAAAGAGAAAAATTGACCAACATTCCACCCCCTTCACCCCCTCCAAAGGGGGATAGTTCAGCATTTTAGCAAAAGTGTATAGCAACTTATCTGGAATTAAAACAAATTCGATAATAATGTATTATAAAAAAAGATTCACCCACAGTGTACTTCTTTGTATAATTTTATTCTGCACAGATTTGGCTTTAATTGCCCAGGTTGAAGATTATGATTGGGGAAGTATACCTATTGGGGGAGGCGGGTATATCACTGGAATGAAGATTCATCCTTCCAATCCAAATATCAGATATTACAGGACTGATATTGGAGGAGCATACAAATGGGATGACGCAGAAGGGCGGATGCGTCAAATTATTTTTTCCACTAATGATAACCATTATGGTTGTGGAGGAATTGCATTAAACCCAAATAATCCAGCAGAAGTTTTTCTGGCAGTAGGCAGGAATTGTGATGCTGCGAATAATGCAATTTATAAATCATATGATTATGGTGAAACTTTTGAAGTTGTAACTGATTTACCATATTACTTTGCCACAAATGGAGGGAGAGATTGTACATCAGGTACAACCGATAAGGATCGGCAAGGCACTCCAATTTCTTTGAACCCCCAGAATACCAATGAGCTTTATATTGGCACTAGAGATAAAGGGCTTTACAAAATGGATATTTCAACAAATGTGAGTACCAGACTTGCAAGCACAGTCATTCCTATAAATGAAGAAACTGAACATCACAGCATTCGATCAGTGGTGTTTCATCCCATCCAGCAAGAATATGTGGTCGTGGGATATGCTCATTACGGAATCTATCTAGGAAACACAAGTACTCAAACTTACACTATACTTGGAAATGTCAGTAATTATCCAGATTTAAAGGAGGTAAGTGATATTTCATTTTCCAAAGATGGAGATTATTTATTAGTAGCTTGTAAATTAGATGGTATATGGAAGTGTACTGATCCACTTGGTACAGCTACCTGGTCTAAAGTTCGTAATAGCACTACAATTGGAGAAGGTTATTTAACTGTTGAATGTAGTCCGCACGATAATGGAACTGCGATAAGTGTTGTTGGTGGGTGGCAATCACTCACAGCAGGCTTGTTTGAATATTCAACTGACTCAGGTAGTTCCTGGAATTTTAAAACCAGTAGTATGGGGATGAATATCTATCCATGGAATTCATCAAATTTTGGTTCTCGAGTAGCCCAAATTCGATTTGATCCCAACAATTCAAATCGCCTATTTTTTACAAGTTGGTTTACTACGATGCATACAGACAATTGGACAAGCAGTAATGTGGTCTGGACGAATGAACTTAGTGCAGGACACGAAGAGATGGTTATCACTGATATTGCCAGCTTTCCCACAAACTCACAGGGCAACTTTATCGCCTACAATGGTGGTGACCAAATAGGTTGGCTTGATGATGATATTTCTCAAGGAACTTATCCTACAGAAGAAATTAGAAATCTTATTGATAATGTTGGTACAGCAAAAAAGGGAGGGAGTCTAGATTATTGTGAATCGAATCCTGAGCATATTGTTATTTGCGGAATGGCAGAATGGGATAACTCTGATGCAATAATTGTAACATCTTCTGATGGTGGCGCTAGTTTTACGAGACAAACAGGTTATAACGAAAGTTTGGGGAAAGCAGTAGTCGCAATGTCTTCTAGTGATCCGAATAACATAGTGATTGTTCAACAAGACCATGTTCAATATTCTCTAAATGGTGGAGATTCCTTTACTGATGCGAATGGAACAACTACCTTGAATCCTAGTTGCGCAAATACCGGAACTTTTAATTGTCTTGGAGCTAGTGATCTGAGTGGTAGAAATTTAAATACCAGCGTGTTTTCTGCATTCAGAATGTTAGAAGGCGACAAAGTGCTTCCTTGTGTTTTTTACTTTTATGACTGGGACGATGGATCATTTCATTTATCTTTAGATGGCGGACAAAATTGGTGCAAGGTAAACGATACAGACTTGCCAAGTTATGGAGGGAATGAATGGGGGCAAAATGCTCGACTGACTGCAACTCCTGGACATGCCAAACATTTATGGATTAATTTTAACAACGGATTATATCGTTCGACTGACGCTGGTCAGAGTTGGTCCAGCGTTCCAAATATTGATGAAGCGGCGGCTTTCGCTTTGGGAAAAGCAGCAACAGGCAACAGTTATCCATCATTATATTTATATGGTAGTAAAACGGGCAATGAAAATAGATACTATTACCGTTCCGATGATGAAGGTGTCAGTTGGATTCAAATTAATAATCCCGAAGAAAATGAGCTTTGGAAAGCCCCAAAAGTTATTGAAGGCGACCGTGAAGTTTTTGGAAGAGTCTATTCTGGTCTTAGTGGGCTAGGATTATATCACGGAGATATTGCGACTCCAACATGCACTCCTTCAGAATTGCTCATAAGCAATACATTTGACGATATAAATTCTCCAAATGTAGTAGATTGGGATTTTTCAACATTGGGAACAGCAGTTGCAACTGCTTCAATAAATCAGTGGGATAATGCAGTAGTCAGCATAACAGACACTGGAACTTATGATTACGATATTCAGCTAAGGCAAGATAACTTTTCCATAACTGAAGGTGTTTTTTATCTTTTAAAAATTAATGCCAGATCTGAGGCGCCAAGAGATATGAGTTTTAAGTTAAGGAATCGGACTAATGGAACTCCTACCTATTTAGAAAGAACTATTCAATTGGGTACTAGTTTTCAAGATTTTACTTTTGTAATCCAAGCCCCAGCTACTGATATTGATATGCGACTTGTTCTACTGTTTGGTGGCGATGAAAATGATGTTTTTATTGAGGATGTTAGCTTTGAAGAACATTGTAGCGAAATTCCTGGCACAGCTGTGAATTGTGTAGACTATCTTAACATTCACGATTACAATATCAATTCTGACTTATTCTATACGAAAAAAAACATCATTTCTGATGGGGTAATTCCGCCAGAACAACATGTAATCTTTAAGGCTGGTCAAGAAATTCTTCTTGAATCTGGATTTAATGTGAAATTAAATGCAAATTTTGAAGGAATTATCGAAACATGTAACTGAAAAACTTAAACATGCTTTTAATAAATTCTACTCAAACAACTGCTCATACAATTCCTCTACTTTACCAATAGGGTGAATTTTTATATTAAAATCATCCTGGCTAAGTCCTTTCATATTGTATTTAGAAATAAAAATATGCTTAAAGCCTAGTCGGTCTGCTTCTCTGATGCGTTGGTCGATGCGATTTACTGCCCGTATTTCGCCTGAAAGCCCGACTTCGCCTGCCAGACAGACATCATTGGGAATGGCAATATCCTGTAAAGAAGAAATTAAAGCACTGACAATGGCTAAGTCGATAGCCGGGTCATCTACTTTTATGCCTCCGGCAATATTGAGAAATACATCCGTCATGCCGAATTTGAAGCCACATCTTTTTTCCAATACAGCTAATAACATGCTCAATCTACGCAAGTCGAAGCCTGTAGCGGAACGTTGCGGCGTACCATATACTGCTGTACTGACCAATGCCTGCGTTTCTATCAACATTGGGCGTAAGCCTTCTATAGTAGCTGCGATGGCACTACCACTGAGTTCTTCCTCTTTTTGCGAAAGCAATAACTCAGAAGGATTGCTGACCTGGCGTAAGCCGCTTCCCTGCATTTCGTAGATACCCATTTCGGCAGTAGAACCGAAGCGATTTTTAATGGTACGGAGTATTCTGTAGGTATGATGCCGGTCTCCCTCAAACTGTAAGACAGTATCTACAATATGTTCCAGTAGCTTTGGTCCGGCAATGCTTCCGTCTTTGGTAATATGTCCGATGATGAACACAGGGACATTAGTTTCCTTGGCGAGTCTTTGCAATTCTCCGGCACATTCCCGTATCTGCGAAACACTGCCAGGTGTAGAATCCAAGTGAGGAGAGGAGAGGGTCTGTATGGAATCAATGACCATCATTTCTGGTTTTAATTCCTTGAAGTGTTTGAATATATTATTGGTGTTGGTTTCCGTCAGTATATAACAATGTGCATTATTGAGTCCGATACGCTCTGTACGCATTTTTATTTGTTCCTCGCTTTCCTCGCCTGATACATATAAGACCTTCAAATTGGATTGAAGCGCGATTTGCAGCATCAGGGTAGATTTACCAATACCAGGTTGTCCGCCGATGAGAACCAGAGAGCCGGAAACGATTCCGCCGCCTAAAACTCTATTCAACTCTTCATCGGAGGAAACTGTGCGATGGGTATTTCCCGTTTTGACTTCTTGTAATAAGACTGGTTTTGCCTGACGGTGCTTAGTATCTCGCCAGGTGCGTTGTTCTTCCTTTTTATCGCCCTTAGTCAAAATCTCTTCAACATAGGTATTCCATTCATTACAGGATGGGCATTTACCGATCCATTTGGGAGAAGAAGCGCCACAGTTGCTACAAAAGAATTGTTTTTTTATCTTTGCCATTGTGATGTAAATATAAAAGTTGTTTGATAATTTTAGGTAAAAATGATTGTGATGTTGAAAATCAATAGTTTGCAATTGGTTTAATACAACATTTTTAAGCAAAAAAAACAAATTATGCATATTTTTTTTGTCACAAAAAACAGGGATAAATTGCAAATTTACCATAGGTTAGTGGGGGGAGAAGAAAGAATGACGTGTCATAAAAAAGGTGTTTTTAACTGCTAAAAATTTGCACATGAAAAAAACTTGCCGTACATTTGTTGTACAACAACGATGAGACACTCGTTTTAGCTATTCAAAAGAGAAATAGCAGAGATTAGAAAAAAAGTTAAACAAAACTATCTGGTCTCACTTTAATTTGAAAAACTTTCTCAGGAAAAATTTTTTTCAAAAAATATTGTTAAAATTTGTTTTCTGCTCCCAAAACAGTTACCTTTGTAAAGTACAACGTCAAAACAATGTACTTGCGACAAAGACCAAATTTTAAAGTTGCAATATCAAAGAAATTTTTCGGATAGAACATAGTTTTATATTGTTTTTTTGGGGTTACAGGGCTTCGCT
>JAHDFX010000280.1 GCA_020627965.1 Saprospiraceae bacterium
TTACTCAGCATATTGAAGAAGAGAACAGAAAAGGTCTGCACTATGAAGCCCATACTTTAAAGTCATCTATCAACACTATAAGGCTACCAGAACTCCAGCCTTTAATACTACAATTAGAGTATTGTCAATCTACCGACTGGACAACTATCCGAGAACAGCATAAAGATTTTCTTGAGACACTAGAGCAGGAAATCGCATTAGTCGAGCAAGATCGTGAACAGATTCTGGAAACTCAGGAGGTTTGACATTGAGCTTCGCTGTTGACATCCTGCTTAAGCACTTATACCACACCACCTTTCATAGAAAAAACCTGAGTACAGGACAAAATTCTATTTCCATAATATGCTTAGAGGACATGGCGTACTTAACAGCACGCAAATTAATTTTTAAAATATTTAGCTACCAATATGTCGTCCCTAGCGGGACGGGAGAACAAATAGCCTCATTCCCGAGAGGGATGGTTATATGTACAATATCCAGCAATTCTCACTTTGGCTGTAATGCCCGTTTTCACTAAGGTTTTAGGGTGTAAAACCGCCCATTTTAATAACAAAAACGTCATCTGACAGCGAAAGCCATAGTGAAAGTAAAGAAATCAGACCGTTTTCATAATTTTTTACTCAGTTGCTACCTTTAGCAATTTCCAAAGTGAGAATTGCTGTACAACATCCTATTTTAATTATAAATAACTAATTATCAACAACATACTGTTCATTCATTGCGCCGTTAGGTGCTAAATATTGGTAGATAGAAGATATGGAACAAATTTTCATGTGCCATAGGTACATCATGTTCGAATCGTAAATTGTGATTTTATGTAATTTAACGCATCAAAATAAAAAAAGCGTATTTAACCACAGATGGACACAGATTATCACAGATGGATATAGAATCTGTGTTGTAATCTGTGCTATCTGTGGTGAATAAGTGCTTATAATCCTTTTGCATAGAAAACAATTTTGATGCGTTTAACCTAGCCTACCGGGACATATTATGAAAATAGGGTTTTGCCCTGCATCCAGCAATTCCCTATAAATTCATATAAATAATTTTTGCAGCCAGTCTTAATTAATTATATTTGTGTGATATATATCCGTAAAAAACCTCTAAATTACGCTACATTTCACAGTGAATACAATGACAAAAGAACAAGTCACCCAACAGATCAGGGCTAAAATTGCTATTAGTAATATCGGCGAAGCTTTGCGTATATTTTCCGAATATATTAGCGGCAAAAACAAAAAGCTGGAATATGACCTCCTATTACTCACGGCTCGCTTCAATGCCAATGAAAGCGCTTACTTTCTGGGAACGCTACGTCAGGATTATTATGAGCAGACTAAAGCCCATATCAATCAGGGACTTACCTTTCTTCTCCGGCAAATTCCAGATACAGGAAATGGTACAGATGAACCAACTATTCAGCATCCCGTAGATAGAACTACCCGCAGTGGTGGAAATAAGATCATTCGAATTCTTTTTGTTGCTGCTAATCCAGATGACCATGTGCAGCTCGACCTGGAAAAAGAGATCATTAAGATTCTAAATATCCTCTCCAGATCACGCCAGGCACATTCTATTGTTTTCAATCTAGTGACTTCAGCCAAAATTCTGGATTTTATTGATGCCGTACAGCGATTAAAACCCAACATTGTTCACTTCTCCGGACATGGAGCAGGCAGAGACGGAATTGTTTTTGAAAATGAAAAAGGCGAATCCTCCCTCCTCAATGCCAATGCACTGGAACGCCTTTTCAAACGCTTCAAAAGCAGTGTATCCTGTGTAGTACTCAATGCCTGCCATTCACATCGACAAGCCATTCCGATCAGCAGGCAGGGCATATATGTATTGGGTATGAATGATGCCATAGGAGATAAAGCAGCCATTGATATGTCGGCAGGGTTTTATCAGAGTATCGGCACGGAAACGGATTATGAAACTGCTTTTGATATGGCAATGGTCAATATTGCTGTCAACCGGCTGGATATAGATATTCCCGAATTGTGGTATAATGGGGAACAGGTGAAAACTTAAATGAGCGAACATGACCATCGGAACATCCAAATTATTTGACCTGAACGACATCTTTGATTCCATTTTAGAGGATAAGTCTATCGTCGTGCTAGGACCGAACTTTTATGCTGACACTGAAAAAGGTACGCATGAACAACAATTGCTGACCTTTTTTAAAGAAATTGGCATCAGCTATCAGCATTACTATAAAGATGATGGCTTTTTTCTATTCGATGAAGAAAATCAGCGTACCAAAGCCTGTCGCAAGATCAAACAGTTCTACAAGCATATAGCCCCTAATGAACACCTGCGTAAAATCGCTCAAATCCCTTTCCATATTTATATGACGGTTACGCCTGACAAACTGCTTCATCAGACTTTTAAGGAACTGGAATATCCTGCACCACAACTTGCTCATTATAAAAAAGGAACTGAACCACAGAAGATCATGACCCCGACAAAAAATAATCCCTTAGTTTATAATGTCTTTGGCATATTGGACGACCAGGAGTCTATTGTGCTTACACATGATGACCTATACGACTATTTCAAATCCATTTTTTCTTTGAAAAGCATGCCGGAAAAAGTGAGAAGAGCACTTAGAGAAGTGGAGAATATTATCTTCCTCGGTGTTCCTTTTCAGAAATGGTATATGAATCTTCTATTGCGTGAATTTGGGGCGCATGAAAACAAAAAGATCATCAGATTCGCTGCCGATCAGACTGTTTCAGATAATATCCGAACCTTTTGTCACCAACAGTTTAAAATTCACTTTATAGATCATAATATTACCAAATTTGTCGAGATGCTTTACGATAAATTTAAAGACGAAAAAAGTCTGCGTACACGTATGGTACAACAGACAAAAACAACAATGGAAGGATGCAAAGTCCTCTTCGTAAACAATGATTTCAATGCTTTATTTGAAGAACTGAGAAAGCACACGACAGGAACAGAGCTTTATAATGAAGTCATCAAACAAGAAAGCAGCCACAACAAACTCGAAGAGCAGATCAATAAAAGCCTGATCTCAGAAGAACAGCAAAAAATCCAGTATGCAGAAACCCGTGAAGCTATACTGGAACTCATGAAAGAGATAGAAAACCACTAAACCTGTGAAAAAAAGACTCAGATATCCAGGCTCTCAGCCATTTGTAAGTGCGCAAAAAGACATTTTCTTTGGGCGTGACCAGGATATTGAGAATTTAATGGAACTGATAGAGCTAGAGCAAAGTGTAGTGCTATATGGCAAGTCAGGTTTAGGCAAAAGTTCCATTATAGAAGCAGGTATTATACCAGAGATAAAGAAAAAGCAGGAATTTGATATTGTATCTATTCGTTTTGGCGCCTATGTAGCAGGAAAAACGACAGTCACTCCGCTGGATATAGCATTGGAAGCCCTACAGCCCCAAAATACCTGGCTGGAAGATAAATTCCCCAACAGACCACCGACCTTATGGCAGGCTCTGAAAAACAAACAGATACGAGAAAAAAACAATGGTTTCCTACTGATTTTCGATCAGTTTGAAGAATTATTCACTTATCCTGAAGAACAGGTGAATGTCTTCGCAAGACAAATGGCGGAGGTACATTATACCAATATCCCACAAAGCTACCGGGAACTCATGGACGCCGGCTTCGATGCACAGGAAGACTTTCTGAGTGAGGAACAGGCACGTACTCTGCACGAACGCATCAAGCTCAAAACCCTGATGGGTATACGTTCCGACCGTATGAGCCACATGAACAAACTCAAACCCTACCTGCCGGAAATACTGATATATACTTATGAACTCAAAGCCCTGGGTAAAAAACAGGCAAAAGCAGCCATAGAACAGCCCGCACAGCTTGCAGGCGATTTTGAATCGAATACGTTCAGTTATCATAAAGATGCCCTGAATACCATACTGAATTACCTGACAAAAAATAATACACAGGGCATTGAATCCTTTCAGTTACAGATATTCTGTGAGTATATAGAAGAGCTGGTAAGGAAAGACCAGCATACTGAAATCAGTAAAGAGCTGATCGGTACAGACCAAAAAATAGAAGCCATATTCGAGAATTATTATCTCAATAAGATCAAAAACCTCAAAAGTGAAGATGAGAAAAAAACTGCCCGCCGACTCATAGAAGACGGACTCATATTTGCTACCGACAGCGAGCAGCGCCGCCTAAGTCTATATGAAGGACAGATCACTAATGATTATGGTATTTCTAAAGAACTGCTCAGAAAGTTAGTCAATACCCATCTGCTACGCGCTGAATCGAGTATGCGGGGTGGCTATACTTATGAACTAAGCCATGATACACTTCTGGCGCCTATCTTAAAAGCCAAAAAAAATCGGATAAAAGCAGAGGCAGATAAAGCAGCCATTCGACTTGAAGAGGAAAGACAGCAGCAATTAATAGAAGCACAGAAAAAAGCAGAAGCAGAAAAACTTCGGGCAGAAAAGGAGAAGCGACTTAGGATACGAGCGAATACTATTGCGGCTATCGCCGGGGTGATGTTTTGCATAGCTCTGGCAGCCGGGATATTTGCTTACAGTCAGTATATCAATGCGGAAAAAGCAAAAAATGAAGCCATAGAAGCTAAAAACGAAGCAGAAGAGACTTTAGTTGAAAAGAATCGCATTGAAATTGAGAATCTGATCAGGGAAGTTGAGAATTTTATAGAGGCAGATGAGGCGACAATAGCAAAAACGGAGCTTCAGAAAGCCATTGATAAAAAGCTGGTGACAAAAGAAATATTGAAAGAAATATTAAAAGATAAATTTAAAGGCAATCCGGACGTTCTGAAGATTTTAGAAGATCTGAAATAAAAAGACGCAGATTTGACGTCCTGAAGCCCGCATTTGACGTCAGGCACGTCAAGTTTGGCGTCAGCAACGTCAAATTTGACGCAAGAAAGCCCAAGTTTGACGCTGGCAACGTCAAGTTTGACGTCAAGTATGCCAAGTTTGACATCAGCCACGTCAAATTTGACGTCAATGACGTCAAACGCCGGCTTCGGAACGTCAAATTTTGGGTTTTACTCTTCGGAAGCAGGGTTGATTCTTCTAAGAAGTCATCTTTGAGAAGGTATTTTGCTTTGCGAAATACATCCCCTCTTGAGAGGCGGTGTAATCTCTTTCGAGATTACCTTTGTAGAATGTTTATATAATTCCTTATTACAAGGAAGAGACCCGGGGAGAACAAATTCATCACGCACCAAAATAAACAACATGAAATACCTAAGTATTATTAAAAAAATACGAAGCATCATCCCACTACTCCTGCTCAGCTGCCTGACTTATGCCCAATCGTCAGACTGCACGACCTGTGATTGCATTATAAAAAATGGAAACCACCACTTCGAAGAAGGAGAACTCGATAATGCCATCAAAAAATATAATGCGGTTCTATCTTCTGCACTTTGTGATGAAAAAGATAAAGAACAGGCAGGCAACAAGCTGATTGAGGTGTTTGATAAAATTGAGCAGGAAAGAGACGATGCCAGAGCCGCCGAAAAAAGAGCCAGAGAAGCGGAAGAAAAAACAAAAAATGCGCTTAATGCAGCTAAGTCTGCCAAAGAACAAGCTGAAAGTGAAAGAGAAAAAGCCAAAAAACAAGCACAGATAGCAGAACAGGCACGTCTCAGAGCAGACATCTTAAAAGAAGTAGCTCAGGAACAGGCTAATATCGCAGAAACAGAACGCCTTAAAGCAGAACAGCAAAGGCAGGAGGCCGAAATGCAGGAACAAATAGCTACACAACAAAAAAACATAGCAGATAGTACAGCAACAGAACTGGATAAGACACTAAGACTAGTATATTTCTATGACGATAGGTTTGCGCTTACTTTTAATGAGGCACTTTATAAAATAGGCTACAACGCCTTTGGATTTATTGACAAAACAGGAAGAAGAACATTTAAAAATAAATATACCGAAGCCTTACCTTTCGATATTAATACAGGATATGCTACAGTAAAAAAGGAAGGAGAATATTATTTTCTTGACACCCTTGATATTGAGTATAGAATGACAGATGATTTAAAAGAATTAGATGAAAAAATTGAAGCTTTTGATTTTAGAAACTCTAAATATACATTACCTTGGAGTATTATATTTAAATCGGGAAGGTGGATGTCTCCTTTCCCTCGAAAAGCTCAAAAAAACATGCTTCAACGAAAAATATTAAGGAAACCTCAGTTAAAAATACTTTTATTAGATAACTCTGGTTTTCATAAATTACTTCCCCGAATTGGACAATTAAAGGAATTACAATATTTGTCTTTGTCTGACAATGACTTGAGCCAAATACCCACTGAAATTGGACAATTAAAGGAATTACAATATTTGTATTTAAACTCTAATCAATTGAGCCAAATACCCACTGAAATTGGACAATTAAAGGAATTACAATATTTGAATTTGTATAATAATCAATTGAGCCAAATACCCACTGAAATTGGACAATTAAAGGAATTACAATATTTGAATTTAAACTCTAATCAATTGAGCCAAATACCCACTGAAATTGGACAATTAAAGGAATTAAAAACTTTGTATTTGTCTGACAATGACTTGAGCCAACTACCCACTGAAATTGTCCAATTAAAGGAATTACAATATTTGTCTTTGGGCTATAATCAATTGAGCCAAATACCCACTGAAATTGGACAATTAAAGGAATTACAATATTTGTCTTTGGGCTATAATCAATTGAGCCAACTACCCACTGAAATTGGACAATTAAAGGAATTACAATAT
>JAHDFX010000281.1 GCA_020627965.1 Saprospiraceae bacterium
GATGCCTTTGAAGGAAATCCTCGTTCACAAATATTTTACCGTAAGCTAGGCTACGAACCAAACGGCGCTATACAGTTTTTCCAGCCGATGCCTTGTATCTGCTTTGAAAAGAAAATAAACACTTAGTGCCTTTCAAAAACTTAGTCCCTTAGTATTTCAAAAAACATCATGAAGGAAAATATCGTTATAGAACTGGACTTAAGCGGACAAACTATAAATGAATTATCAGGGAATATAAGCCGACTAACAGCCTTGCAAACACTTAACATCTCCCATGCTAAAATCCGAAAACTCCCTGCCGAACTTACTGCACTAAGACAATTAAAAACCATCAAAACTACCCGACTAAGCACTAAAGTAAAACGAGAAGCTCAGGACATACTATACCTCATCGGAGAATTTAACCGACTGGATATAGATAAAAAAGATGGAGTAGAGCTGTATCGTCTTTTATACAGCAAAAAAGCTCAACCTAAGCAAGATACATTATTAGCTGCTACGAATATTAATCACTCTTTATTGCGCAATAGGGTAGAAACCAAACTATCTGAACTGTTCAAAAAACGCAATAAAAAACAAGCCATTGACCAGCAATGTGGCTTTGTATTTTTTGGTTATTTCCCTTCTTCTTTTGTGTATAAAAATATGCTCGAAAAACATGGTTATATCAGCACAGAAATCTACCAGAAGACTTCTAGTCATGCTATTATAGGCGAAGGTATTAGTCCATACGATAGAAAGGTAATTCACGAAAATAACCTGATTTGTATGACTGGCAAAGATTTACAAAACTTTGTAGAAAAACTGGAAATACCTTACCTAAAAGCAGAAGCAGCACAATATACAGGAGGTTTGGATAATTTGCGTAATATGCTCAAAAGCAATGATGAGCGAAATGTAGAGTTGGCGCTGAATATCCTTTTAGGTGGTGGGGTTCCTGCTATTCTGATGACTGAAGTATTTCTAACCAGTATTTTTCATCACAATTCTTTATATCAATCCAAAGCCAAACGTTTGCTTGACATTCATGCCGCTAATCGGTTACAAACTTTTCTTTCAAAATATCCTTATCGGGATGATTTTACTGCGGTACAATTATCTGCCTGGCTGCTAAAAGCAGAAAAAACGGACTTAGATAGTGGCAAAATTGTGAAGCAATTATTTGAGTTTGATAAAAAGGCGGCGTATCATATTTTTACTAAAGGTCATATAGCGTTACGGCATGAAATACTTAGTCGGGCACATGAGTCAGGCAGGCTGGATTTGTCGCAGGGGAGTTTAAAAGAAATACCAAAGGAAATTTTTAAGTATGAAAACTGGAAAGCATTGAATTTCAGTTATAATAGGTTATCAGATGTACCAGTTTTATATAAATTGGCTACATTAAAACAACTAGAGATACTGGATATTCGATTCAATCGTTTTGATAAAGAAGAATTAGAACAATTAAATCTGGGACATATAAGACTACTGTATTGATCTTTATAAAATAAAAACATCTGTGTCGAATCTGTTTATCCCGATAACTATACGGGAGTGCTATCTGTGGTGTTTTATTCACCATGTATGCGCTATTTTCCACCACAGATGGACACATATTTGCACAGATTGAAAACGTCAAAAAAATATAGAGATGAGCACACAAATGGTAGAAATATTTTGTGGTTAAAAATAGATTATGAAACATTTTCCAAAAAACAAGCTTTCATTAACTGAAGTGACCGTTTATAAAGGCGGACATTTCTCTTTTCCCCGACAATTAAAATTTAGCAGGAACGTACATGCTGTCAGGTGGCAGGTACGAATGAATGAAAACTGCAACTATTGTCTATTTAATGAAGACGGAACACTGAGTCGGGATCAAAAAGATTGGAACAAATTATGTGGTGTATACTACGCCTGGTGGAATACCCGTAAAGATACAGCTATGATGGGCTGGCGATACAATCCTGATACAGACAATATAGAACTGGCACCATATTATCATATATCAGGTAGTCGGGATTTGTTTGAAAAGCCCTTTCTAACAGTAAAGCGCTGCGAATTATTTGAGCTGATACTGACGATTGATCGTAAAAAGAAACGATATGAATGGCAAATGATAAAAACAAATGAAAAAGTGCAGCATCAAATGCATTTCAATCATTACAGAATGACTTGCGGATATATTAATTTTTACTTCGGTGGCAACCAGAAAGCCCCGCAGAACGTCAGTACTCAGATAGGTTTTGAAATTAAGAAACAGGAGAAAAAACCATATAATGAAGTCTTTCCCTTTGATAATTAATTTATGAAGCATTTATTAAAAACATTGCTGATTTATATATTTGAAAAAACAGGAATTGACTATATTTACAAACTAAAACAAGTCCGAAGCAAAGATATTTATACAAAAAAAATAAATAAAGCAGAACAAGTTCAATTGGTAATTGATTATCAGGAGCTTAGAAGGAGAGCGAATCCAGTTTTTTTAGATTTTAAAGAGATAGAATTCAGGAATTTTTCTCAAAATGGGGAAGATGGTATTTTATTGTATATTTTTGCATCCATTGGTTTTAAAAATCGGAAGAGTATAGAGCTTGGATGTGGAGATGGTGTTGAAAGCAACACAGCTAATTTAATCATACATCATGGCTTTGAAGGATTACTGATAGATGGCGATGAATTGAATATTCGTTATGGTAAAACATTTTACAAATACTGTAAAGACACCTATGTTCATCCTCCAAAACTTGTGAAAGCCTGGGTGAATGTCGAAAATATCAATAGTTTGATAAAAGATAATGGCTTTGAAGGAGAAATAGACTTATTCTCAATAGATATTGATGGTATGGATTATTGGGTTTGGGAGGCAGTTGAAGTCATTTCGCCAAGAGTAATAATAGCGGAGTGCAATAATCTTTGGAGGGCTGATGAATCGAAAACAATCCCATATCAGGCTGATTTTGTATCTGATGCACCTGAGTATTATGCTGGTGCTTCTTTGGCGGCTTTAAACAAATTGGCGAAAGCCAGAAATTATAGATTAATAGGTGCCAATCGATATGGATTTAACGTATTCTTTCTGAGAAATGACATTGATAGAGAACGGCATTATTTCCCTGAAGTTAGTCCGGAAATTTGTCTGGATAATCCGTACAGTCATCATGCAAGAACAATAAAAAAGACACAAATCCTTGACCGGAACTGGATAGACATATAGAACTAAGTAATAAACTATGAGTTTTCAAAGTGTATTGATGAGAGCGTACTTGTTGCGCAAACGCAGAAAGTGGGATAAAAAGCTAAACGGACGTATACCGCCTGTAGAAGCTTTGCGCAAATGGCTGGCTAAGTTATTTGTACGTTTCAACATGCCTGAAGGAGTCAGTATTAAAAAGTCTGAAATAGAAGGGGTTAATGGAGAGTGGTTGATTCCCAAAGATGTTTTGGCTTCTGATGAAATGATCTTGTATCTACATGGAGGAGGTTATATGATGGGCTCGGCAGAAATATATCGTCCTTTTGCGGCTAAATTAGCAGTAGAAACGCGCACAAAAGTATTAGTTATAGACTATGCATTGGCTCCCGAAAACCCTTATCCTGCGGCTGTAAATGATGTCATGGCTGTTTATGGCTGGTTACAAAATGGTGGTTATAAAGGCGGTAATATCATAATTGCGGGAGATTCGGCAGGAGGTGGACTTGCTTTATCTACTATGATTAATATTCGTGAAGAACGTATGGTACAACCTGCTGGTGCTGTTCTTTTTTCTCCCTGGGTTGACTTGACCTGTTCGGGAGAGACATATAGCAGTATGGCTAAGAAAGACCCTTTATTTAATGTCAATACAGTAAAAGAAATTGCCAAGTATTATGCCGGCAAACTGCCTATGGATGATCCTGGTGTTTCTCCCTTATTTGCCGATTTAAAAGGCTTGCCTCCTATACTGATACAATCTGGCACAATAGACATATTTTTTAGTGATTCCACCCAACTGACAGCACGGGCAAAGACCGCAGGTGTAGAGGTAGAACTAGATGAATGGAAGGGACAGGCTCATGTATTTCAGATAGCATGGGAACGCATACCCGAAGCCAGAAAATCTTATCAAAAGATCAGCGAGTTTGTAAGGGCTAAACTAGGCCTGGCAAGAGTCATGTATCATGATGTAGAAGCCTGAGAATAGAAGAAGCTATGCAAGCTAAAAAGCCGCTTATTAGTCACTTCACAGAAGAACACGAATTATTCCGACAAAGCTTCCGTACATTCCTCGAAAAAGAAGTTCGTCCTTATATCAATGAATGGGAAGAAAACCAGCAGATTCCTCGTTCTGTCTGGAAGAAAATGGGAGCAATGGGCTTCTTAGGCTTATCCTATCCCGAACAATATGGGGGAACCAATCTTGACTTTTTCTACGATGTAGTGTTCAATGAAGAAATAGGTCGCATGAATTCCGGCGGCTTTGCGGCAGCATTCCAGGTCGCGCAATACATGTCTGCGACATACGTCCTCAATTATGGTTCCGAATATTTAAAGCAAAAATACCTGCCTGGTGTAGTTTCGGGAGATTTGATCAGTGCAGTAGGTATTACTGAGCCAGGAGCTGGTTCGGACGTGCAAAACATGCAAACCAAAGCCATCCGGCAAGACGATTTTTATATTGTAAATGGAGCTAAGACCTTTATCACAAATGGTGTATATGGTGATTTTATTATTACTGCCGTAAAAACACCAGTTGGAGATCAGGATAAGATCAGTCTGCTGGTCATTAACCTGAGTAGTAAAGGCATCAGTAAAAACAAACTTAAAAAGCTAGGCTGGCACAGTTCAGATACTGCCGAATTACACTTTGATAATGTAAAAGTACCAGCAAAGCACCTGATAGGAGAGGAGGGAAAAGGTTTTGAATATCTGATGAATGGCTTGCAATTAGAACGATTGGTAGCAGTGCCGGGTGCAGTGACTTCTATGGAATATGCCATCGAACAAGTCCTTCAATACATGTCTGAACGACTGGCTTTTGGACGTTCTCTGAATAAATTTCAGGTGCTTCGTCATCGGCTGGCACAACTGGCATCCGAGATAGAAGCACTGAAAGCTTTTACATACCATGCCTGTCATTTGTACAATGAAAATATTTACGATGTCAAATTATGCTCAATGGCAAAGCTATTGGCAACTGAATTACACGAAAAAGTAGCCAGTCAATGTCTGCAATTCTATGGTGGTTATGGTTTCATGGAAGAATATCCCTTAGCCAGAATGTATCGGGATTGTCGGGCAGGAACCATCGTGGCAGGTACTTCTGAGATCATGAGAGAGATCATTGCCAAAATAGTGGTTGATGGGCTAAACTATACCGGAACAACTGGCGATGCCAAAGCTAAAAAATGTTCCCCATTTACAGAAGAGCATGACTTATTCCGTCAGTCATTAAAAGACTTTTTAAATAAAGAAGTCCAACCTTTTATTGACCAATGGGAAAGAGACGGAGAAGTACCGCGTGAGATATATCGTAAATTCGGCGAAATGGGGTATTTCGGTTTAGCTTTCCCGGAAGAATACGAAGGCATAGACTCGGATATATGGTATATGGTTATCCTGCATGAAGAACTGTCAAAGCTCAATTCAGGCGGTTTTGCAGCGGCTATGGGCGCGCATTTTTACCTGGCTTTAGTACATATAAATGGAGCGGGGAATCACGAACAGAAATGCAAGTACCTCATTCCTGGTATTAAAGGCAAAACGGTAGGCTGTATGGCGATTACAGAACCGTTTGGTGGTTCAGATGTGAAAGCGATCCGAACAACAGCAGTTCGGGATGGCGATGAATATATTATCAATGGTTCAAAGACTTTTATTACCAATGGAGTACTTAGCGATTATATCGTAGCAGCCGTAAAAACTGATCCCGAACAAGGAACCAATGGCATCAGTATGATGCTAATAGAACGGGATAGAAAAGGAGTTTCAGCAACCAAATTGGATAAGCTGGGCTGGCGGGCTTCTGATACTGGCGAAATTGCTTTCGATGAAGTACGTGTACCTGCAACTAATCTGCTAGGAGTAGAGAATAATGGCTTTTACTACATCATGGAACATTTTGTTTCGGAACGACTTTCTCTGGCTGTCGGCTCGGTAGCAGCCGCAGAACATGCCCTGAAAATTACCCTCAAATACATGAGTGAAAGAGAAGCTTTCGGCAGACCAATCAATCGGTTTCAGGTCTTGCGGCACCGTATTGCCCAAATGGCGACCGAAATTGAAATGAATCGGCAGTTTATGTATCACTTATATGCCCGTTTTGAAGCCGGCGAATATCTGGTCAAAGAAGCTTCTATGGCAAAATTAATAGCCACTCAACTTTCCGATAAAGTGACTTTTGAATGTCTTCAAATGTTCGGCGGCTATGGCTATATGGAAGATTATCCGCTTGCCCGCATGTGGCGCGATTCCCGCCTGGGACAGATCGGTGGCGGTACTTCTGAAATTCTTTGTGAGATCATTGCTAAGATGATGATCGAGATGAAAGGGTATAAGACGGAGCGGGTTGGGAAGGGGTGATTGTTAGGGGGGCATCGGCTTTTTATAGTCGAATGTTGTCATGTTTTACTCCCGAATCTCCCTATTTATTATTGTGTCTCGTAATTTTGGGAGTGTTCAAAAAAGTGTGTCATTCTCAATTTGTAATATGTTTAGAAAACCGT
>JAHDFX010000282.1:0-2675 GCA_020627965.1 Saprospiraceae bacterium
TATAATCAGCTTAGTGGCTGTTATGATGAGAGTTTAACAGAAATATGTGATGTTGACAATGATTTAATTACTCTTGGCAATAATTTCGATACCCCTTGGGAAAGTTTCTGTAGTACTGGTGCAGGCACATGTAGTGCATATAGTGCGTGTCGCCAAAGTGACTCTCTTGCTCTTGTAGCCCTGTATAACTCCACTAATGGTCCGAACTGGGCAAATACATGGAATTTAAGCCAGCCGCTGGATACTTGGTTCGGTATAACCTTAAATGATTTTGGTTGTGTAGTGGAAATCTTTCTAATTAATGGAAATAATATTAATGGAAATGGAAGTCTTCCAGGCGAATTAGGCAATCTTAATAGTTTAAGAGTTTTGTATATGTCATCCTCCGGCATTACTGGTAATATCCCACCTGAACTTGGGAATTTAACTAACCTTGAAGAGTTATATTTACCTTACAATAAACTTAGTGGTATTATCCCATCTGAACTTGGGAATTTAACTAATCTGAAAGAGTTGAATTTATCACAAAATAACCTTAGTGGAAGTATCCCCCCCGAACTTGGTGATTTAGCTAATCTGGAAAGATTGTTTTTGCCAATAAATGAACTCAATGACAGTATTCCATCTGAATTATGGGGTTTAACTAACTTGACTCGATTAGATTTATTTGAAAACGGCCTTACTGGAAGTATCCCATCTGGAATTGATAATTTAGATAAATTAGAATCTTTGCATTTACATGACAACCGCCTTAGTGGAGAGATTCCCCCTGAACTCGGAAACTTAAGTAATCTAGTATCTCTATCTTTAAATAGTCAATTTTTTTATAGTGGTCAATTTAGTGGCTGCTATGATGAGAACTTGATGAACCTTTGTGTTCAATTATCTAATACTAATGAGTATATCAGCGATGGAAATAACTTCGACGCCCCCTGGGAAGACTTCTGCAACACCGGAGCAGGCGTCTGCGAAGCCGTCTATCCGGGCGATTTCAACTACGACGGCATAGCCAACGAAAGCGACATGCTCCACTGGGGGCGGGCTTATGGCTTCAGCGGTCCGGCACGTCCGGTACCAGCTACCGACTGGAATCCGCAGGAAGCAGAACTTTGGCTACAGGATGTAGATGGCATCAACAGTATGCATCAGGACGGCAACGGCGACGGTATAGTCAATGAATTGGATATTGATGTATTAGAGCAAAACTTCGGTTTAGTACATAATTTTACTGCTCCTGCATCACTGGCAAGCTCGTTGGTCTATGATCTAGTACGCCGAGATACGACAGATGGCTTGTATTATGATTTATATGTTACAAATGGAGCGGATAGTAGCTATATCAGTACACATGGTGTTTCACTGGTTTTGAATTTTGGCGATATAAACATTGATGAAATCAGTATAGACACCACCGGCTCATCTTTACAGCCTGATGCTAAGTTTGAATTATATGATAATCTGCAAAACAAATTCCATATTGCCCTTACCCGTACCGATGGCATAAATAAGCTCTGTGATGGACCTGTAGCAGGCTTTATTATCATAGCCGATGACATACCAACAGGCGATCCCACTGAGATTATGCGCCTGGAAAATGGTACAGAAATGCAAGCCGACGGTACTACACAAGACATCACCGACATGAGTATGTACGATACCTATCCCGATCCTTTTGGACTGGGAACAGGAGATATTACGCTTGGAGTATCTGTACAACATGTCCAATGCGGAATACCGGGCAGTGCGGCTGTCGCTGTATTAGGTGGCACAGCTCCTTATACTTACAACTGGAACACAGGAGCCTATACATCGGAAATCACCAACCTCACAGCAGGTACTTATGAAGTAACGGTATGCGACGCTGCCAATAATACTCAGGCCCTGACTATCGAAGTAGAAGGACAATATCTTCCGGTCTATGATGACAATGGTAATGCTGTGGATTGTGGCTTTAGTCTTTGCCCCACGCTCATCACCACTGACGGAACGATCAGTACAGGGCTTTATCAGGCAGGCACAGCCGTCAATGCTACAGGAACGGTCAGTGATATGGTGGAGTTTAAAGCAGGGGAAAGGCTTATGCTCAAAGGCGGCTTTGAAGTTCTGCCAGGAGCTGCTTTTTCAGGAACGATTGAAGTTTGTCCTGATTAGTACACTGTGTAAATAGAAATGAAATTAACTAGCTCAAGTTGCGGATAACGCAACTTAGTCGATGGTCGATAGCTGTCTTTAAACAGTACAAAATTTCTCTGTTTTTCATTTTGCGTCGCAAAATACATATACAAAGAGACAGAAAACTGAAGTATTTTTTAAGGAACCATGGACTATTGACCATCGACCATGGACAAGTTGCGGTTTTCCGCAACCTAAGTTAACCACTTAATGACTTTTAGGTAATTTGACGAAAGGGGTGTCCTTATGCTTGTAGGGATGCTCCTTTTATTTTATCGGATCCAATCGTACCGGCGCCTTTAGTCGCCGCTCGTCTGTATGTATTTGGGAGACTAAAGGCAACAGTACGTTGTATTATTATATAACCAGGTTGTTCTTATGATCCACAAAGTTGTTCTTGTGTAGCAGTACCATTGTTCTTCTGATCTACAAAGTTGTTCTTGTGTAGCAGTACCATTGTTCTTCTGATCTACAAAGTTGTTCTTGTATATCAGTACCATTGT
>JAHDFX010000282.1:2775-6663 GCA_020627965.1 Saprospiraceae bacterium
CAGTACCATTGTTCTTCTGATCTACAAAGTTGTTCTTGTATATCAGTACCATTGTTCTTCTGATCTACAAAGTTGTTCTTGTATATCAGTACCATTGTTCTTCTGATCGGCAACATTGCTGATAGGTAAGAGGAAGTTGGTACCTCCGATCAGCAACATTGCTGATAGGTAAGAGGAAGTTGGTACATCCGATCAGCAACATTGCTCCTCTGAACAGCAATTTAGAAGTTCCACTTCTGTCAATCCTATGTAAAATATACGCATTTAGCCTTACTGCTTACATATCCATATCCATTTTGTAGAACTTATTACACCATAATACATTTATATTTGCGTTTAGAATAAACGATTACAAACACTCGATCCGAGCAAATATTATCACAAAAATCTTAACGAATGAGAAAAAATCTACTGAATTTAATGTTGATGCTGTTGACTTTATCAACAAGTATGAGCATGATAGCACAAGATGCTGCTAGTACTGCACTCCAATATATTCAAAGCACAAAAGCTGATTACCAGTTAGTTGAAGCTGACCTGGAAGGGATGGAGATTACTTCACAACACAAAAGTAGCACAAGCGGATTAACGCATATCTACCTACAACAAAAGTATAATGGGATTCCGGTCATGGGCGCCAATATGAATATCCATATTACTGATGCTGGTGAAGTATTTAAAATGAATTCCTCTTTTATTCCCAAAGTAGCAGATAAAGTGAACGGTCAGGCTATGTTGTCGGCAGAACAGGCACTAAGCCAAACTGCGAAATACCTAGACATGCCACTGGCTAAATTGCCTAAAGTGGAAAGCAGAGCAAGCAGTGGTTCGCAGAAAACAGTCTTCGATAAATCAGGACTTTCTTTAGAGCCTGTTACGGCTGAATTAATATATTTAAATAAAGGAAAAACTGGCTTACAATTAGTCTGGGAAGTCGCTATTTATCAATTGGACGGACAGCACTGGTGGCATGTAAGAATGGATGCTTCTAATGGGGAAGTCTTGCAAAAAGAAGACCGTGTGATCCATTGTAGCTTTGGTTCGCCCGAATGTCCTGATGAACACCCATTTCACCGTCATGAAGTGGTCGAAGAAGCGGCGCCTACGGCTTTAAATGCACCTGATTCTTATAGAGTATATCCTTTAGGAGTAGAAAGCCCAAGTCATGGTGTACGTCAATTGGTGATTAATCCTGCTGATGCTTTAGCTTCTCCTTTTGGCTGGCATGATAATAATGGTGCTGCCGGAGCTGAATTTACCATTACAAGAGGAAATAACGTACTGGCACAGGAAGACCAAAATGGTAATAATGGAACAGGTTTCAGTCCTGATGGTGGTGCTTCCCTGGATTTTGATTTTCCTATCAATCTGGCTAATAATGCTGCATCCTACGAATCAGCAGCTATTACAAACCTGTTTTATTGGAATAATATCATGCATGATGTATGGTATCACTATGGTTTTGATGAGGCTTCCGGTAATTTTCAGGATAATAATTATGGAAATGGAGGATTTGGTGGTGACTACGTATTAGCTGATGCTCAGGATGGCAGTGGAACCAATAATGCTAATTTCTCCTCTCCTGGTGATGGAAGCAACGGAAGAATGCAGATGTTCCTCTGGTCAGGTGGTTCAAGTAGTACTTTTAGTGTAAATGCTCCCGGTTCTATTGCCAGTGGTTATGCTTCGACAGGCGGTTCTTTCGGACCTTCTGCTTTTACTGTTACGGGGAATTTGGTTGTTGTAGATGATGGTTCAGGTGCACCAACAGAAGGTTGTAATGCTTTGACTGCTGCCAGTGCAGCGGCTGTAAATGGCAATATTGCTGTTATTGATCGTGGAAGCTGCAACTTCACAGTTAAAGTAATCAATGCTCAGAATGCTGGTGCTATTGCTGCGGTGATCTGCAATAATGTAGCTGATCCTATTTTCACAATGGGAGGAACAGATAATAATGTTGCTATTCCTGCTGTAATGATTAGTCAAGGCGACTGTGCGTCTATTAGAGCTCAGATACCTACGGTAAATGTTACTTTAAGTGCTGTTTCTTCTCCTGAAATTGATGGTGATCTGGATAATGGAATTATTGCCCATGAATATGGACATGGTATTTCTATTCGTCTGACAGGTGGAGGAGGGAACTCCGGTTGCCTTGGTAATGATGAACAACAGGGTGAAGGCTGGAGTGATTTCTTTGGACTGGCACTTACTGTAAAGCCTACAGATACGCGTGCTACATCAAGAGGTATTGGTACTTTTGCCATAGGGCAACCAATTACCGGAGGAGGTATTCGTACTTACCCGTATACGACCAATATGGGCATCAATCAGCATACTTATAATGACATTAATCAAGAATCTATTCCTCATGGTGTTGGTTCTGTATGGTGTGCCATGATCTGGGATATGTACTGGGACTTAGTAGATTTTTACGGTTATGATAATGACCTGTATACAGGTACAGGAGGTAATAATATTGCTATGGATCTGGTGATGGAAGGTATAAAACTACAACCATGTAGCCCTGGTTTTGTGGATTCAAGAGATGCAATTATTGCAGCAGACCAGGCTTTATATGGTGGAGCTAATTACTGCCTGATCTGGCAGGCTTTTGCTCGTCGTGGCTTAGGTTTTAGTGCCAGTCAGGGAAGTAGTGCAAGCCGTAGTGATGGTTCTGAAGCTTTTGATTTGCCGCCAGATGTGGGTGGTGTAAATATCGTTAAAACAGCTGATAAAACAGAAGCAGCTATGAATGAAACGATCACTTTTACATTGACGATCAGCAACCTCTGTGTGGATGCCAGTAATGTAGTAATCGAAGATAATCTGCCTGCCGGTTTGACTTATGTGAATGGTTCTGCGAGCAATAGCGGTACACATAATGCAGGTACACTTTCTTGGCCAGCTGTTCCATCTTTTACGGTGGGTTCTAACCTCACTTATACTTATCAGGCAAGAGTGGCTAATGGGGCTTACACACCACCAGGAATAGAATTTAGTGATAATCTGGAAAGCGGTGGCGGAAACTTTAGCATTTCTAATACTTCAGGATTAAGTAACTGGACATTGGCCAATAGTCCGAATTGTGGTAGTACAGCTTTCTTCGCCGAAGAATTGGAAGCCAATCCCGGAACAGAAAATCAGTATCTAACCGTAGGGCCAGTCACTATTACAAAAGGAGCTTTGCTGACCTTTGACCATTTTTATGATACGGAAGTGAATTGGGACGGAGGACAAGTAGAGATTTCAACCAATGGAGGTACTTCCTGGACTGACCTTGGGCCGAATATGACTCAGAATGGGTATAATGATTTTATACAAAACAGTCCAGGTAATCCGGCATTTGCTGGTAGTAGCGGTTCTTGTATTACTACAACAGTCGATCTGGATGGCTTCTGTAGCGCTGATGCACTTATACGTTTTAATTTCTATTATGATCAATTGGAGGCAGGGAATGGCTGGTATGTAGATAATATCAACGTAAGTTCAGAAGCAACACTCATTAATACCGCTTCTGTGACTACAGATGGCATAACGATTTCAGATTTTGCCTGTGTGCGTGTATTGGATAATTCACTTCCTGTAGAATTACTGAACTTCAAAGCCACTCCACTGGAAACTGACATCCTGCTAGAATGGGCAACAGCAACAGAGAGTAATTCTGAAGGTTTCAAAATTGCCAGAAGGGCAGAAGGTGAAGTTGAGTTTATTCAGATCGGCTGGGTGCAGGGACAAGGCAATAGCTTGAATACGACTAATTATAATTTCACAGATACCGATGTATTGCCCAATGTAACGTATTACTATCAGTTAGTACAAACAGATTTTGATGACAGAGAAGCTTTCTCTGATATAGTATCGGCTAAGATCATTGATGAAGATGCTGTT
>JAHDFX010000283.1 GCA_020627965.1 Saprospiraceae bacterium
TTTCGAAGATTGCGTCTTTTCACTAAAGGAGTGTTTCCTAAATCCAATCTGATATTGCTAATATCATGTGGTTCTGTATCTGTAAAACTATTAGGCGGAATACTGTCAAAATCAACCAATTCAGATTTCCATAATTCCAAAAAATCAGCATAACAAAGCCCAGTACGCTTCAGGAATTCCGGTAAATCACGAAGTTGGTCCTGCCAAGTTGCAGCATCAACTGTAGTGAATCCATATAGTTCTCGTGTCTCGGCAAACGTTAGGTTGCTCTCAAAAAACTTTGCATACTCTTCCGCTGAAATACCCATAAACTCCAATGCTACTTCAAGCGAAACGGGATATCGCCATACATGCGCATTGAAATCATCAGGCTGATTGGGTGCAGAAGTGGTAGAGGGTGCAGGAGCCAGTGCAAATTCAGTAATATTCTTTCTGAATCGGCGTTTTAGCTGGCTGAGATCAATACCCAGTTCATCCAGATAAGTCTCCGATATATCCTGTACAATATTGTAAGGCAAGCCGGGAGCAAAAGTATTTTTTAGGATGTCGTATGCTGCCATTCCTGTAGTCGTCAGGGTAGGAGCTGAATGTTCTGGTATGGCACATAAGAGTTTCTCAGGTGGATGGTCTTCAAAGGACAGTCCTTTAACTCCATCTTCTGAAGTATTGTTGACTACTCCGGGAGGTGCAGGCTTGGTTATATTGGCATTGGCTTCCTCGACTACCAGATGTTCCAGAGACTCATTGATTATATCGACCAGCGGGATAGGTACATTCAGGTTATTATGAGTAACCGCTAAATCTCCCAAATCACCTCGATGACCTTCTACAAATTCGCCGAGACGCTCTCCTTTATCGGAGAAAGGTTCAGCGCAATTACTGCCTTCTCTTAACAATAATAATTCATGTAAATAAGAAACAGGTCCAGTTATAGCAGTATGCGCAGGTGGGATGCAATTGCGTAGCGAACCATCAGGATTGACGGGAATAAAACCAGTTTCATCCTCCGGGTCAGGTTCTTCGTAAATATCTATACCCTCGTCAGTTGCTATACCGACTGCTATGGTGTAAATATCGCTAACATAAGCCAATGCCATTGTGCCGGTCATGGCTGTTTCAAAATCTTCTGTACTTAATTGTACAATATCAGCAACACTCGTGAAACCTCTCGCATACAAGGCTTCCATTAGTGAAAACTGTAAAGTATCCTCTATACCTGGAACATCAGTAAGATCATACAGTGCTTTGAGTGTGAGCAGTGATTTTTTACAACATTCATCTACATCTTCGAGTGCTTCAATATCTTCAGGGCTTAGAGTTGTAATATCCTCACCTTCTAAAGCTGCTGTAATACAATTGTCGATCAGGCAGTCAAAACTACCCGGAACAGGTGCTTCAGGCTCCGGTGCAGGACAATCTTCTGAGGGCAATGGAAAGCATTGACCAATATGCCCTAATAATCGCTCTACCAGCTCGTCTAAATTACCCGGACGGGTATAAGGAGGAAACAGATCCAGACGTGATTCAGGACAAAGGACTGACTGAATATCACTTCTTGTCAAGACCAAAAATGTAGACAAATCTGGAGCCAAAGACTGTATGGCTGCTTCTAAATTAGCATCTCCTGCTCCAGAGGGATCTAAATCTCCTGTGGCGGTATAGGGAGAAGTCAGAGCTTTTAGTACATCATTATATGGGGGATTGGCTACATTGAAAACCCCTGTTGCCGGATCAAGGACATCATCGACTACTTCGTCATATCTGTCGAGAAATGCGACTACACGACTTTGCTTATTGGCAATATTGGTAAAAGCAGGATACTGTTGATTGCCTAATACCGGATCATCAAAAAATGCCTGCCAGTCTTCTTCTGTGAGAGCGACCAGGGCAGTAAATCTGTCATTGGTATCACCGGGTGTGCCGCCGCCAGTAGTTACAAAACCGTCTATCCAGTTGTCTACTACTGTTTGCAGACCGGGAAGCAGGTCTTCCATGATCTCTGCTATGGCGTCTTCATAAGGCGTTGCAGAAGCAGAAAAATCTTTTTCCTTAATGATATTAAAACGCTCATAAAACAGCGTAGATCTTTCCTGATTGGATGTGGTATCGGTAAAAGCCGGTAATAAGTCATCCTGGTCATCCGGGAAAAACAAATTCCTCCAGTCTCCTTTTGGTATAGCCAATAAATCTTGCTCTGAAGGAGGGGCAGGGAGATTGAATATAGGATTACCATCTACAGCATCGATTAAAGGTTGATGAACCTGTCCGGTTTCTTCATCTGTTGCGAGGAGTTCCAAAGCTTCCGTAAAGTCAATGTTTAAATTTGGATCTGCATCTGCTTCAGCTACTTTTTCCTCTACTTCGCCTATTCTATCACAAAATGCTGCAAACCTATCCTCTGTCATTGTAGGATTAATGGCTTCCGGTATAATGGCATCTTCTACACAAGTAGAGGTATAAAAGCTTTTCCATTCGGCAGATGTCCAGGCAGTAACTGTGTCAATCAAATTTGTAACATCAGCAATCGGAACACTTGCTGCTTCGGCTAATTCCTCGCCATAAGCATCCAGAAACTGAGTATCATCACTCTGTGTCAAATCTTTAAGAAATACTGTTAGGTCAGTATAAGCGTCTACCTGATGTTTTGCCCTTGTGAATGCTGCCCGTTGCAAGAGGAAATTCACACGACTTTCCAAATCTTTGCCCGGCACACAAAGCGGAATACAAGGAAAGAAGAAACTCGTCCAAAGCTCTCTGGTAAAATCTGCAATGGAAGCTACCGACAAGTCTAGTCCTTCCGCTACAAGATAATCTTTAACCGCATCTACCAGTGGCGTGTGACCTTTAGCTAAGAAGCAAAGCAATACCTCCAGATGCCCTTCCAGCAGAGCCGGATCGCCCTGGACTTCATCTTCCCAGAATTTTTCAATGTCTTCATCACCTGAGTAATCAGCCCATGCCTGTACAAGATCGTGGGCTTTCCCACCTTCTTCGATTTTGCAGACGGGCGTATTGCCAGGATTAGCAACTAATGCGCCTAACTGACGGACGACTTTTGCAAATTCTTTTGGGTCGGAGATGGGCGTAATCTTGCCCTCATCCATGGCTTTTTGTAGCTGACGTCCGATCTGCTCTTCATCCATCAAAGTGATCTGTTCAATGCGATCACTTAAAGAAAATTCTTCGGGACTATCAGCGGTTAACCCATGCACTAAGTCTGTACTGATGGCAGATAAAACTTGTCCGATATTGAACGTATCACTACAGACGATTAGTTTTTTATCTCCAATGGGGGTAGCCTCAGAAGTATTGCCTATAAGGTCTGGTCGGATGGGGATGTTGATACAAATCTGTTCGGCTTGTTTCAGTTGGGCAGCAGCGGAAATAGAATTGACCAGTTCACATACCTTGCGGGTCATGTCTTCTATTAAATTCTTAATGGCAGGTGGAGCTCCTGCGACCATAGCAATTTGATCTACCAGTCCGAGTGCTTCTTCGATAATGTCTGTGGGGCTGGTCGGTGGTGGGATGGAGAAACTTGGAGGTGATGGAACCAGACCGTCCGGGAATCCGGGAAATGGCGCACCACTGCTGACCATATTCATAATAACATTGGCGGCAGCGGCAGCACAATCAAAATCTTCAGGAACCGGACCGTCGGGGTCTAAACCTATCAATGTAGCCAGGTCATCCATGTTTAGCTGCTCTCCATTGGCTAATTGTTCGGTCAATTCGGATTCTTCAGGAGATAGCAGGGTGACACAGGGCAGAGAAACCTGCTCTTCAATTTCCATCAGGTAAGTGAGAGCTTTTATATATTCTTCTGTTAACTCTTTGGGCTTTCCTGCGTTGTCAGGGATATTGCCCCCCAGTCCGGTAACTTCTGATGCTACCGACATGCCTGTATCTATATTTGTTAGATTGTCTAAATTTTGAGTATCTCCACCAACTACTACTACCTGAGCATAAGGTAATTGTTGCTTTATAATGACTTGATAGTTGTCGAATTCATCAGGTACTTCTACCTGTAATTCTAGTTTTCTTAGTGCATTAGGGAAGCCTGCATTGAATGAAGTCGGTGCACCGGGAAATATCCCTCCGAGATTGTCCAGAAAAGGAGGTACTTCAAAGGCAAAGGTAGCTGCTGCTTCGATATTTGTAGGATCAATGCTATCGCCTGCACCTGCTCGCCGGTCGTCTCCATGTTGAACAAGGATTGCACGGAATGCCTGCGGTGGAGCAGGAACAGGTGCAATGGGGAAATTTCGACTTATAACGGCACCATCAATAAACTCAAATACCAAAGAATGAGGTGGAAACTGGTCATAGCCATCTTCCCTTATTTCCGTGACAGTAAAGCGAATTTTTCGTTTAATATCTAGGTTTCCAGCCGCACCTCCCAGCGCATCAAGGTCCGTTTTATTGGTATTGAGATAGGAAAAGAATTCGTCGGCTCCTTTTTTTGGGTCTAAAGGGTCGAATCCGTTTTTTTGTAGTTTTATTATGATTAAATTAGCCATAATCGTATTTTTTGGTTATGCTTTTATGTTCGTTTTTTATTTTTTCTAAAGTTTAATTGTGGTTATTTTCACTTATACAACCACCAGTCTGACTTTCTCAATGACCTTCGGTAAATTTTTCTCTGTTGAAAAACTATCAAGCCAGTTTTCGGTTTTTTCGTGATAACGGAAACTATTCAGGCTTTCCAGTAGACGGTTCTTGTCAGAAAAATTCGTTGTATTTAGCATAGCGAAAAGATTATTCATCAAGGTAAGCGGTGTTTTTTCCTGCTCAAAAAGCTGGAAAGCCACCCTACCCGTCATATCCAGATATTCCATCCAGTGTTCTGCTGTACTGATCTCTCCTTCTATGTCCAATAAATGAAATACTTCGGCAACTGCTCCAGCAGTCTGTGGCCCCCAAAATCCATCGATAAGGATCGGTATGTCATAGATATAATTGAGTGTTAATTGCAGATACAACACTTTCGATCTGGAGTTCGTATTGAAGGGCAATCTATGACTATTGTCTACATGCCAGTGGTCTTTATGGTCATTATTATAAAAGTAATTCAGTACAATGCCAAAATGCTTTCTGAGATAGGACTCTATACCGAGGTATAAGATCTTATCCTGATGAAAGTTTCTGGTAATCAGCGTATAATCTTCCCAGAAGATAGCATCTAAATCGAAGGCTCTTCCCTGCCCATGCTGACCGGGTTTGTTGACCTGAATACCGGCACAGGTAATGGCATTGGGTATACCCAGCGGACAGGTTTCAAATAGTTCTGTAAAACAGGCTTTCAGGGCTTCATGAAAGGTATCTTCAATACTAAAATTCCTTTGACGACCTATGGTGCCGTAGGGGTGTTGTGGCGTTCGTGCGTAGTGCAAGGGGATGCCGTTTATTTGGTTGATGGTGGTCATTTATTTTATTTTTGGTTATGTCTTTATGTTCGTTTTTTGTTCTTGTTTTTTAATATCGAGCAACCACAGTACTGACGACTTTAGCGGTCATACAAATGGGCTTACCCACCTGCTGTCGCGCTTCACTTCGTCAAATTCCGATGGATATCGAAATCGGACTTATGGTTTTCTTGCAGAAAACTGCACTACGTTCATGCGACGGCTAAAGTCGTCGGTACGGTCTGCTTGGCAAAAGTGTTGCCGATAGCTATACGGCATCAATCCTGCGTGTGTATAGGTGCAAATTTGTATTGCGGTCATAATGGTGTTTTTTGGTTATGCTTTTATGTTCGTTTTTTGAATACTTTTTTTGAGAAATATTTAGATGCTTTTTGTTATTTGAATCTTCCTTTTATCTAAATTTGTAAATACGTTATAATCCCAGATATCTTGATCAAAAAGATAGTTTTTATAAACTCTATTTTTGAGATAAACTTCACCTTTTTGAAGTTCCTTTTTTAAAATTCTCTTCAAAAAATTATATTGCTTCTTCATTTCTGATTGCTTTGCAAAGATTCTTATTGTCGTCACTTCTATAGCATTTCCTTTCATCCTTCCTCCTGTTATTATTATCAATTCATTTGACGCATCCTTTGTATAATTCCAGTCCTGTGCATGAGATGGAAGTTTATCTATAGATAGATATATATGTTTAAATTGTCCACTTAAATAAATTTCCTTTATAGAATCAAAAGATTCAACAATTTGCCATCTTGAATCTGTCTGTGCAGTTTCAAATCCTCGAAGGATAACTTTCAAATCATATTTCTTTACAACCGATTCAATGATTGTAAAAAGTCTTTTTGTTTTTACTATTATTCTAATTTCACTCATGACCTTGTTCCATATGATTGAAAAGTAATTTTTTCTCCGGCACTCTCCACATCTGCGATTGCATCTCTTTCTCTTTTTATTGGATCTCCTGCTTTAGTTCCATCTTTTTTCACCCCTTTTTTTAAACTTAATCCTACATTTATATGAAAAATCTCTCCAGTTTTGGGGTTTTCAAAAGTAGCGTCCATTCTTCTTTTACCACTTGGAGTATCAACAGTAATTTCTGTTAAATCTCCTCCCCCAAGAGGAATCATACCTAGTGCTTCTTGTTCTGCAATTACTTCTCTAATTTTCTTATTATGAGGAGCATTAGGATCTGTTTTAGGACCAGGTTTCTCATAGGGTTGTCCGTCTTTCCTAATTT
>JAHDFX010000034.1 GCA_020627965.1 Saprospiraceae bacterium
CACCACTCACCACTCACCACTCACCACTACACCACTCACATAAAATAAGGACACTTCACTGGCCCACTATAATCCCTGTTCTGGAAAACATTAGTCCTGTAAGTCACCGAAAGCTCCGGTCCGCCTCTACCATAAGATGCCCTGTTCAAGGTAGAAAAATTCATATCATAACTAAAACCTACTCCAAAAGTCCCATAATCAAAACGCATCATCAATACCTGCGCATCATTGAGCCTGTGTGTACTTCCGAGATACATAGCCATTTGATTAAACTGATCTTCATCTGGATTAAAAATGAATTTGAATGAACCGCCAATATTTAATTCCTGATGTGGTCCCTGCATTAAAAAGATAGCGCCGGGCAGAAAAGCAAATGACTCATTAAAACCGATCTCCATACCGATATGAGCAGTCATCTTTCTATACAAATTCTCTCTGCTATCCGTATAAAAACTTTGGTTTGGCTCATTTAAATGCGACATAGATATACCCGCATAATAACTATGCATTTTAGTCGGTACAAAATACCAGGCAAGTCCGGCAGAAAAGTCGGCAAAAGCAAATTGATCTCTGTCCAGCTCTTCTCCACTGGCAATATTCGTATTCAACACATCGCCATCAAACTGACTGTCGAAAGTCAATTTGCTATAATTGATACTACGTTGAACCAGGCCGAATTGCCCGCCAAGACTGATATAATGATTAGCATCACCATTTAAAGATTTGCTATAGGCAACAGAACCCTGCACCTGAGTAGTCCTTAAGTCGGCGTCACCCGCTTTATCATTGAACATCAATAAACCGACGCCAAAGAAATCATCTTCCAGAAAACCTTTCAAAATAGAGGCGTCTAGCCCAACTGAAAAAGTTCGATAAGGAACCGTAACGCTTTCCCACTGACTCCGATAATTCGCCGTTACCCGAATATCATGATTCATCAAACCGGTCATCGCCGGATTTAGCGTAAGCGGAGCATTATAAAATTGGGAAAAATGGATGTCCTGTGCCTGGGCGCAGAGGGACATCAAAAATACCATTGTAAATAAACCTATATTTCTCATTTCTTACTGTGTTAGAGTGCGTCGTGTTATCGTGTTAATGTTGTACGCAAATAACACGATAACACAATAACACGTTAGTTACCGAATCAAAGTCACATTACCTTTTTTAAATAGCGGACTTCCGTCCAATGCGCAGGGAGCTTCTGCATAGTAAACATATACGCCCGGAGCAGCAGGTTGTCCTTTATAATTTCCATCCCAGCCATCAGCAAGGCTGCTGGATTCAAAGACTAATGCTCCCCAGCGATCATATATTCTGAAAATCGTTAGATCATTTAAGGTAGAACCTCGTACATATAGTACATCATTACGACCATCATTATTTGGCGTAAAGCCATTGGGAATAACAATGAGATCATTCGTACATTCTCTTTGCATACGGAGTTCTATATCTGCTGTATTTTTACAACCAAACTCATCTGTTACTTCAATGGAGTAAGTTATGTCTTCTTCTGGTTCTGCAATGGTAGTTGGGCAGTCATCACAGGATAAATAGATATTGGGAAACCATTGATAAGTATAATTTCCTGGCTGTAAAGGCTCTACAATAAGCTCAATATTGGCACCTTGGAAGAAGCTGGCTGCCTGAATATTTGTCTGTATTTCAGGAATTGGATTGACAGTTACTATAACCTCACCAATGCCAGGTAAACAAGTGTTGTAGGTGCCTGTTACTTGATAAATAGTTGTTTCCTCTGGAAATGCCAATGGAGTCGGGATACCGGCATTGCTCAAACTGTTTTCAGGTGCCCAACTATAAGTGTCAGCTATACCTGTTGCATCTAACTGAACAGTATCGCCCACACAGATTACCACCTGACTGTCAGGTACAACAGCTTCTTCCAGAACCTCGATTCTGACACTATCTTCTATAATACAATTGCCGTTAAGGTAAGCTAATGTATAAGTTGTCGATTGCTCAGGAACGGCTATAGGGGTATAACTTAGCGAATCATCTAGCGTATTACCTGGTGTCCAGAGAATATTGCCGGGAGGTGGACCAATGCCGTCTAACTGAATTTCTTCGCCTATGCAAATATATTGATCGAGTCCTGCATCTATATCGCTCTGCTCCAATACTTCTACCTGCACCGTATCGCTAATTGTACAGCCCCCCAATGTTGTCAGTTCTACA
Organism: Saprospiraceae bacterium; assembly: GCA_020627965.1. Taxonomy (GTDB): domain Bacteria; phylum Bacteroidota; class Bacteroidia; order Chitinophagales; family Saprospiraceae; genus JAHDEO01. The sequence continues at coordinate 2,197 of JAHDFX010000034.1, forward strand.
ATATAAGTCACTGAATATTCAGGATATACATAAGGATCGGGACAATAAGCACAACTCAAACCAATGGAAGGCGACCAAAAGACATTAGCTCCCGGATCAACAGTCAGTTGAACAGAGTCACCTTTACAAATAACCTGATCGGGACTTGCTATTTCATTACTTTCACCTAACATAGCCACAACTACCGAATCTCTTGCATTACATCCCCCTTCACCAATAGCAGTCACATAATAAGTAGTGGTTAGGTCAGGTGTAGCGAATGGATTAAAACAATTTTCATAACAACTCAATCCTGGAATATTATCCCAGACAAAAGTTACATTGGGCGTGTTGGTGCTGACGAATAATTGTACAAATCCGTCTTCACAAACAACGGTATCTGAGCTTAATGTAATATCAGGGATGGCAAAAGGCAATACATCAACAGTTACGGTATCTGTGTCCGTACAACCATTTAGAGTAGTTACGGTGACTTCATAAGTCGTTGTTAAAACCGGATCGGCTATAGGATTCGGGCAATTTGTGCAACTTAAATTATTGGCAGGTGCCCAACTGTAGGTATCACCGCCTGTTGCATTTAGTTGTATACTTTCACCAATACAAAGTACATCGCCTGAACCTGCATCAGCTACAGGCGTTTCCAATACTTCAATAGTTTGAGTAATGGTATTGCTACAAGCATATTCCGTTACGACAAGCAAAGAAATATTGTAAGTTCCGGGCATTGGATAGGTATAAGAAGGGCTAGGCTCTGTAGATACATCCCCATTACCAAAATCCCATTCCCACCAGACAATAGCCCCGTATTGCGAAGTGCTCAGATCATTAAATTGTATAGGCAAAGGATGACATCCTGTAAGAGGTGTAAAACTAAAGTCTGCTACAGGGTCGTCAGCAACTATAACGGCACTCGGTTTAGTCAATGTATCGGAACAATAGGTTGTTGATACAATTAGGGTCGCATCATAGGTGCCAGTATTGGCATAATTAACCGTTGGATTTATGGAGGTGGATGTAGCAGGATCACCGCCCGGAAACTCCCAGTAAAAATCTACATTGGGCAGGTCAGAGGAGCCGACCATCATAGAATAATTTACAGTTCCGTTTTCACATAATTCACTGACATCCTGAATGAAATCAATACTCAGTGTATCTACAATAACAGGATCATCAGAAGTAATGACACGTTGACAACCTGCAATATCTTCAATGACTACAAATGGAAAACATTCACCAGCTTCCGTATAAGTGAAACTGGCAGTATCTGTAGGAGCATCATTAAAGTTAACTTGAATATCCCCACAACCACTATCCCAGTTCCATTTGACCACATCAACTCCTTCTCCATAAAGAGATACTTCCAGAGGGGCACAACCTGTATTAGGTTCAAATGTAAATGAACCTATTGGGCCATCTAATTGAATATATTCCTCAAAACAAAGTGTATCCTGACAGCCAGAAGCACTGACCGAAATCATACACACATCATATACACCTGGTTCAGTATATATATGTACTGGACTTTGCCCTGAAACTATACCACTATCATCCCCAAAATCCCAGAGCCAATCCACTGCATTGGTGGATAATTCTTGAAAAGTCACTATTAGTGGCGGGCAGGCAGCATAAGTAGTGTCTGCTGTAAAATTAGATATAGGATCAAGTACCGTAACGTAATTTTGTATGCAGATAGAATCTACACAGCTATTAATATCTGTTGCCGTAAGGCAAATAGTATACATCCCTTCATTTTCATAGGCATGACTTGGGTTTTCAACTGTACTGGTATTGCCATCACCAAAATCCCAAAGATAACTAAGCCCTACACCCATAGTCAGGCTATTAAATTGACCAGGCTGACCAGTGCAAAGGTATTCAGGAGCTTCAAATTCTGCAGATGGATAAGTAGGTTGTACCAAATCGTCAATAATAAGTTCATCTGTACAGCCACTAATACTAGTAACGATCAATGTAATATCATAAGAACCTGGAACTGTATATTCATGAACGGGGTTCTGTACTGTAGAACTATCGCCATCGCCAAAGTACCAAAGCCAGGAAACAATCTCCCCATCTGAAGATGTAGACAAGTCGGTAAAAGTGGTGGTAACAGGCGTACAACCACTTACATTATCGGCTGTAAAATCTGCTGTTATCTCTGTAGCGAGAATATCTCCTGTATAGACATAAGAATCTGTACAGCCATGAATATCAGTCACCATCAGTTCTATATCAGAATAAAGCCCTGGGGTATTATATAAAATCGTGGTTTGGGGTAGTGTGTCATCTGCAAATACTCCATCGGGGCTACTCCATTGCCAGCTTACAGCATCTTGTGAATCGTCAGTCAATGATACCGCCATAGGTATGCAGATTGTATCTGGTTCTATTATGAAATTAGCCTGAGGATCAGCAATAGTAATTTCTTTTTGGGTGGTATGGACACAACCTGTACTATCATTGGTAGTGGTTAATGTAATGGTATAAGTTCCTGAATTGTCATAAACATAAGTAGGAACTATAAGCGTAGAAGTATCTGTATCAATATTTGGTACACCAAAGTCCCAATAAAAGGAGTCACCACCAATAGAATTGTTTTGCATGGTAACAGTATAAGGCTGAAAGCAATTTTGGAAAAAACTAAATTTTGCAACAGGGGGATAGATGTAGATAAAATCTTCTTCACATAATGTACTCGGACAGCCATTATGGAAAACAGTCAGACAAACATCAAAATAACCAGTATCAATATAGACATGAGTTGGATTAGAAAGAAGAGATTCACCACCATCGCCAAAATCCCAATACCAGCCATTCGCCGCTCCGTCTACATCAACTGTAAAAGTTATTGCAGTATCTGCACAAGATATAGGCGGCTCTGCGCTAAAACTAAAATTTCGAGGTTCTCCAACATAGATGTTGTTCTGAACCGTATCTGTACAACCTAATTGATTGGTAGCAATTAGTGTAACCGGATAAACTCCAACTTGCTCAAAGGTGTTGGATGGGGTAGGTCCACTGGTTGTATTTCCATCCATAAAATCCCATTCCCAATCGACAACAGGTACTACGGAGCTGGAAACATCTGTGAAATTGACAGTTAGCGGAGCGCAGCCATCATAAGTATTGGCTATGAAATCTGCTTCGAGAGGACGTACATCAATAAGTTGATTATAAGTGTTTGAACAACCCTCTGGAGAAGTCATGGTTAAGGTCACATTATGTTGCCCGAATGAAGTAAAAGTATAAGTTGCATTTTGTGTATTGGCTGTGCCAATACTATCGCCAAAATCCCATTCCCAGCTACCAGGATTATCTGAAAAGCCACTAAAATTTACGCTGAAAGGTAAGTCACATGCCGCATCTTCACTACTTGTAAAGCTTACAGAAGGAGATACGGCTACATTAATACATTGTTCGGCTATTCGTGTTGATGTACACTCATCATTGGTTGCAGTAAGTGTTACTGTATAACAGCCTGGTTGTGTATATGTATATACAGGGTTTTGATCGTTGGAAGTACCTGTGCCGTCTCCAAAATCCCAATTCCATTCATAAGGTATACCCGCTGTTAAATCAGTAAACTGAACCGTTAACTCATCACAGCCAAAAGGTGGATCATATGAAAAATTAACAGCATTCCCAATATTGATATAATTATCAACAGTAGAAGTATCTGTACAGCCTGTAATATTATTTAAAGTAATCAGTGTTACATCGTAATCGCCGGGATCGGGATAGTTATGACTCGGATTCGGAGCATTTGAAGTCATACCATCGCCGAAATCCCATTGAAAACTGATATTGTTGGTGTTGTTAATGTTATTGCTAAAATTAACATTTAGAGGCGGATCGCAAGAACCCGTGACATCAGCAGAAAAGCTGGCATCAGGTAATTCTAATACATTGATAAAATCATCGATATTGATAAAATCGCTACAATTATTATCATCTGTCACAATTAATGTTGCACTGTATAGTCCTGCCATTTCATAAGTAGTTGAAACAGTTGGATTACCAGGAACTGTACTTGTGTTATTTAAGTCCCATTGCCATTGAATAATAGTACCATCACCAGGAATAGAAGCATCTGTAAAGACGACCGTCTGTGGTTCACAACCTTCCTGAACATCTGCCTGAATATCTGCTTCTGGAGAATTGAATACATTGATATAGTTGATTTTACATGCTGTATCGGTATTGCCCTGTGCATCAGTTACTGTCAGGCAGACAGAGTAAAAGCCTGCTCCTGAATACACTCTGCCAGGGTTTTGCAGTATGGATATTGGACCAGTATTCGGACCAGCATCAACGTCACCCAATGTCCAGTTCCAATCTACAGGATTGCCCTGTGAAATATCTGTGAATTGTACTAATAGTGGATTACAGCCTGCAATTTCATCAGCAATAAAATCTGCATTTAACTGTGCTGTTCCATACCACGAGTATAACATACATACGAGTAGTATTGCAAAGCGTTTGGATTGCATAAGTCAGTGTTTTTCGGACTTCATGTCCTGAAATTTTGCAATGGATGGTCGCAAAAATCAATAAACAATGAAGCTAAATCATGTTTTTTATGACATGATATGTGTACAATAAAAGCTATACTTAGTAAAGCTGAAAAAATAAGGTTTCGATTTCAGGCAAATTATTTTGTCGAGAGACGAGACACAAAGAAGGAGTTATGCCTGAGCATAGCGACTGATGCAGTAACGAAGTATATCGGCAAAAGAATCGTATCAAATCGATATGTTATTTTTTCAACTTTACTTAATGCATTGCATTAAGCCAGTGTAAATTATAGAGAATTGTGTGCGTGGTGAGCGTACAGACCAATATCTAGCTGATCGGCTTATCGCTCTTCAGGTTTCACTGGTCTTATTGCCAACTTGTCTATTTACACACCATTTTTGACAATAAATTATTTTATAATGTGACAGCCTTTTTGTATTAAAAATTTAGTAAGTACATTATCTATAGAAGAGTTTTATTGAAATTTGTTGTACTTTTTTAAAAAGAAAAACGAGCTTTTTAAGCATTGTATACCTGTATTTCGGTACGAAATGTGTCATGAATTTGTAAATGCATATACTAGTTTTGTTTTTTCTAGCGTTTTTAAGCTGTTCAAACCATATATTTATGAAATCAATTATTATTTCTTCTCTATTATTCTTGATGTGTCTTGGGATAGTAGAAACTGCTCAGGCAGAAAAAGACGACATTAGCCTTGAAGCCTATGAAGACTCATTGGCCGGATTGGCAGAAATTATCATGATGGATACGATTGCAGATAATCGTTTAGAGGCAGCTAATGTATTTAAAAAAACATTGAAGGCTGCATTAAAAAAACAAGGAGCTTTCGATTATCCTTTTGATTCCCTGAAAACGATTTCTATACAGCAACCGGAAGATAATAAGTTCCGTATCTTTACCTGGCAGCTTTGTCATGACTCGAATACTTTTGAGTATTTTGGTATGATACAAATGAATGCAACGAAACCGAAGGTATATGAATTAGCGGATAAATCGGAAAAGGTGAGGAATCCTAAACATGAAACGCTGACAACACGTAAATGGTACGGCGCATTGTATTATAATATACGCCCTTTTACCAAAAGAAAAAGAAATAAATACTACCTGGTTTTTGGCTTCGATGCCTATTCTTATACAGAACGACAAAAGATATTGGACGTTCTTTATTTTCAAAATGGTCGCCCAAAATTCGGTGCCCCTGTATTGGTCACACAAGAAGAGGGTCAGCCGGATGAAGTAGCCAGTCGCTATATTATGAAATATGCTGCCTCCAGTGCCGCTACACTCAATTTTAATGATGAATTAAACATGGTGATCTACGATCATTTAATTATGTTTGGCAGCCCGTACAAAGAAGAAGGTATTACCATGATGCCCGACGGAAGCTATCACGGGTTCAAATATAAGCGAGGCAAATGGTATTCAGTAGAAAAAGTATTTACACACAAACAAGAAGTAGCACCAGTAGTAAAACCAACATTAGGGCGAGGACGAAAGACCAATCCACTGCTCGGACCAGGGAAAAACTGAGTGTGTTGAGATATTGGTGATTTAAACACGTTCTTAGTTATTGAGTTGTTTTCAATATCAATTGTAATCACCAATAACCAAACAAACTATGGCAGAACTGATCCTCCAATTCGATGAATGGCTATTCCACCTAATCAATGGACGCCTGCATAACGGCTTTTTTGACGCTATTATGCCTTATTGGAGAAGTAAATACGTCTGGATTCCTCTTTATATTTTTCTATTCTCTTTCTTACTTATCAATTGGCAAAAACGTGGATTATTAATTATTTTCTTTGCTATCGCAACAGTTGGTTTGGCAGATTTTACGAGTAGTAAAGTGGTAAAACCTCTGGTACAGCGTGTGCGTCCATGCAATAATGGCTTTCTAAAAGTTGAAGTGCGTGCGTTAGTGCGTTGTGGAGGTGGCTATAGTTTTACTTCTTCTCATGCTACCAATCATTTTGCTTTAGCTCATTTTTTGGTTTTAGCTTTGGGTTTACGTTTTCGGCGTTTTCGCTGGTTATTATGGAGCTGGGCGGCTTCCATCGCTTTCGGGCAGGTATATGTTGGCGTGCATTATCCTATGGATATATTTTCAGGCGCTATGCTAGGCATTACGATTGGAATTGTTTGTTTTGAAGTAATGCAGGTTATACAAAGCAAAATGAAATTGGAGTACGCCGACTAATTATTGAAAATTCTATTTCAAAAAATAAACCTAAAAAAAAATTACCTTCCGTATATTTGACACGTTCTTAATACCCTTAACTATTTACGAATTAGGCAGAAGCCAAACTAAACCAATACTATGAAAATACTAAGACTTGCATTATGCATAGGAATATTCCTGTGTACCTACCTGACTATTCAGGCTCAATGCCCCGAACAAGCCCCGATAACATTGACTAATCAACCAGTCGATTGTGGTGCAGCCCAATCTAATTTGAGCATTGCACCTTATTTCAGTGTTTGTCAGACGATTTGCCTGAACAATACAAACTCAGGTTCAAGTGGGCAAGTAAGCGACTTGTCCTGCCTGGGTGGTTCAGATGCCAATGATATGTGGATACATGCCGAAAATCTGTATGATGCAGTACCCAATTATGATGGTTCTATCGGACTGCGTTGGGTAGATTGGCCCAATAAAGCTTCCGGCGCTTTGCCGCCTTATGTGGCTATACATGCTGAAGTAGATGCTGATCTGGCGGGCGTAGGTATCAATGTTATCAGCATTAATTGTGGCGATGGCTTTATCATTGAAAATGCAATATGCCTGCCACCCGAACAGCCCGGACAACAATTCTACGCAGTAGCCGGAACCTTCCCAACATTGGCAGAACTAGACCCTGTAGTCGATCAGCAAGGTGGTATTGATCTCGATTTGAATGACATTAATTACTGGATTCAATTTGTAACCAGTGACGGCGGACAAGGCGATATTTGCTTTGAGGTATCTAAATATGAAGCTGGTTCGCTTTGTGGTGATGCTATTCCATTGACATTAAGTGGAGGAGCTAATACAATGACTGGCTCAACTAGTGGATGTCTATGCGATGCCACGGTATATGGAGGTCTTGCTAGTACTGTAAATAACTTGCCTGTACCTTGCGGAGGAGAATCTGCTTCTGCATTGTGGTATGAAATTGAAGCAACTTATGATTGTAATATCATCTCTGCCGATATATCCTCATGGGGAGCTAGTGATGATTATAATGTAGCCATTTTAAGTGATGTAAATTGTCCCGGAGCCAATGGCACCAATCCCATTACAGGTGCGGCTGTTTTTACACCAGGACAAGCACTGAATCCGGGAACAGTCATCGAAGCTTCTGCTTGTAGTGGAACTGCTGTAACCGTAGAGTCATTGCCGCCTGGTACTTATTATGTATATATTTCAGGTACAATGGAGCGCCCAACTTTCACTTTAGATGTAACGGTTTCAAATGGAGCTACAGATGCAGGAACTGCTTCTTCAGGACAGAATGGAGCAAGTGTTTGTTCTGGAGCAACTATGCAGGTCAGTTCTTCTGGCTCAGTGTTGCCACAAATAGGGTCTGGTCAGGATGTTGCCTGGTTCTATGACGAAAATATCAACTTTGATCCTTATAATGGAGAAGGTACATATGGCGGCTCTGGTACGAGTAATGCCAGTATCGCTTTGCCTGTAAATACAGGCTGTTCTCCGGTTACGATTTATGTGAAAGGTATTGTTTCGGATGATGGTTCTTCTGCTTCCGCAAATTGTGGCGCTGTGTCGAATGTGCTTAATGTTACAGTTTATCCTGATATAGGTACACCAAGTATATTGAATCAGCAATGCCTGATCACAGTAGCCGGGCGTTGTCCTGATTTTACGGTAAATGGCAATGCTTCTTCAGATACTTACACTGGTACGTCCGCAGAAGACGGCAATACCATCAGCTTTGTTGTTTCTAATGGTTTAGCTGATTGTGATGAAACAGTTTTTGAAACTTTCAATTGTGGAAGTACCAGTTGTGTCCAGCCTTCTGGTTCCGCCATGGCAGTTTGTGATGCCGGCGATCCTTTTAATTTTTATATTGAAGTTAATTTTACGCCTGGTTCTGCCAGCTCTTATCTGGTAACAGCTAGTGATGGAAGCGCAATACCTTCTGGAGGTGGTACCGTTCAGCTAGGCCCATTTGCTAATGATAATACGATTTCGGTCAGTATTGACAATACAGAAGATAATAGTTGTAACTTGCCTTTGGGTAATTTTACTAATAATTGTAATCCGCTTTCCTGTCCGAACCTGACTTCAGCTACAGCTAGTGTATCAGGCGATGTTTGTAGTGGCGATCTGGTCATTTTACAGGCAACTGTAGATCAGGGCGTTTTGGGAATGGATTATACTATACAATGGTTTGTAAATGGAACAGCTATTCCCGGTGCTAATGTATTGACGTATAATTATAATTTTGAAACCAGTCAGAATTGTGCGCCGGAAGTACAAATGTTCTCTGCTGAAATTAATTGTCTGATACCCAATGCAGCACCAGCAACGAATGAAGATATAGATGTTGCTGGCTTCCTGACCGTTTATCCAATTCCTGAACTGGGTATTGATTTTTTCCCAGACCCTTCAGGCTGTATTACAACGCCAGTTGATAATTGTGGAAACCTGGTCATCACAAACTCCCCGACAACCAATCCCGGACCTGGTGATCCTGCGGTAATGGTCAGTTACACTGTTTCTGTACCTGGCGCACCTACAGCTTGTGCAGCTACCGGAACTTATGTGATTGAGTGTGAAAGTTGTGGTAGTGATGCCGGTGCCGGTGTTACGAATGTCGATAATGTCTACTGTGATGGCGAAACATTTACAGTAGAAAGTACAGGCGCTGCTTTGGATAATGGTTATACAATGGGTTATGCAGTTACCACTACAAATCCTTATAATAACCTGGAAAGTGTTGTCAATGATGCAGTGAGCACAGGCAATGTGATAGGCCCATTCGGAGCAGCCGATCAGGTGAATTTTACTAATGGTGTAGATTATGGTCCGGGTACTTATTACTTTACTCCGTTCACCAGTTTGAATGTTAGTAATGCACAGCCTCTATTTGTTGAATCTGGTTCATTGGAGTCATCCTCCTTATTTGATGTAGAGGAGGCAACCATCGTTATTCCACCACAAATTTACTGTGCAGGTATAACGAATTTTGATATTACTTTCACCGCAGTACAAACCAGCGGTGGTGGCGATCCTATTGATGAAATCAGCGGATTGTTTAGTAATGGAGGCGGAAACGGCTTCAACGAAACCTTATCTAATTATAGTAATAACCCTTCCGGGCAATCTGTTTTTATACAAGTTACTAGTTCTTTTGGGGCTACAGTAGAGTATACTCTAACGGTTAACTATTCAGATGATTATTCATTCCCGACACTTTGTCCTTCCTGTGATGATGTAGGAAATCCGGTAACAGTAGAATTATTGCCTGCTATTACATTGGCAAGTATTAACCAGCCACAAGTATGTGATGGAACTACATTGGATTTAAATAGTATAAATCCTGCCGCTAATGTTCCAGGAGCATTTACCTGGTACGATGCTGATCCGGCGATGGGAGGTATGGCAATTGCAAATCCTGAATCAGTTGTACCAAACAATGGAAATGAATATTGGGTAGAGTTTGCTGCTACGGCTGATCCTACTTGTACCGCTACTGCTAGTTTTGTTGCTAATACAACGGCTTTACCTATGGTAAATGCTATTCCAGCTCAATCGCCGCTTTGTCTTGGAGATATAGTCGATTTGACGACTTTACAAGCTGGTATCACTAATGAACAAGGTATTTTTACCTGGTACCGTGGTAATCCTGCAACTGATCCTTTTGCAGTACAATTGACCAATACTGCCGCTATGAATCAGTCACCTGCTGATGGAACCACTTATTATGCTGTTTTCACAGGAACTTCAGGTTGTACTAATCAGGTTAGCGTAAGCTATACAGTAAATAATCCGCCTCAGCTTACACCAGTAGCTACACAAAGTATTTGTGATGGCGATATAGTCGATCTGACTGCAATAGAAGCCGACTTAGCCGGTAGCTTAATGGGAACATTCACCTGGTATGATGCCGACCCGGATGTAAATGGTATGCTTGTTAATGATCCTGGCTCTGCTACTCCAAATGATGGAGACACTTATTTTGCGGTATTTGAAGATGCTGGTACGGCTTGTATCAATAAAATAGGCGTCAGCTTTACAGACTTCCCTGCACCTGTTCTAAACCAACCAACGTCAGACCCTTTATGTGAAGGTGCAGAAGTAGACCTAACTACTTATGAAGCAGATATTACACTATCGGCAGGAACATTTACCTGGTATTTAAATGGGGTAGAAGTGGTTACGCCGGATGAGGTTATCCCGGCTGACGGGCAAACTTATACAGCAGAGTTTCAGGATGCTTTGACAGCTTGTTCAGCTACAACAAGCATCAGCTTTTCTGTATTGGCAAATCCTGTTTTGAATGCAGTATCACCTGCTCCATTTTGTGGTATGGAAATGACCGACCTTACAGCGTTTAATAATGATATCACTATGGCTTCTGGTACACTTGAATGGTATTTAGGTGATCCGGCTATGGGTGGAACGCTTATCAATGATCCGACGAATGTTACACCTGCTAATCTTGATGAATACTGTGCTTTATTCAATGCTACTAATGGATGTGCAGCGACAACTTGCTTTACAGCAACAGTCTTTGCTGAAGTAACAGGTATTACAGCAGATTATACTTGTAATGGCGGTTTGGGTACGTTGGCTGTAGATTTCAGTGCAGCAGCAGGGGGTAATGGCTCTTATCAGGTAGCCGCCAATTCGCCGAATATAGATGGTGAAGTACTGCCTGATGGCACTGATTGGACGATCATAGTAGAGGATACTAATGGTTGTCAGCAGCCCATGACCCTTATGGGAACGATTCTGTGCCCTGTAGGGCTAGAAGATATACTATTGGAAAATAGCCTAAGTATTTTCCCTAATCCTACCAATAATATGCTGAATATAAGTTTTGAACTGCTCGAACCAGCAGAAGTTCAAATTCGCTTGCAGGATATCTTGGGTCAGGAAATATATAGCACAGATCAAGGTACAGTTGCCAATACTTACCAAAACTCAATTAATTTGTCTGATTACGCATCAGGAGTTTATCTCTTGTCAATTCAGGTAGGAGAGGAGTTGTTGGTTAGAAAGATAGTTAGAGAATAATTTTTTACCACGGGTTACACAGATTGATACAGACGATACTTTATCTGCGTCAATCTGTGTACATCTGTGGTGAAAAGATAAGTCAGATTGGGAATGTACTAGTGACTACTTCGGATAGAAATCTATTAGATAATAGTGCTTTTATAGCTGATGTGACGGCTACGAATGATTATTATCCTTTTGGAATGTCTATTGCTAACAGGTCATTTAGTTCTGGTGGGTATAGGTATGGATTTAGAATTTATAATCCTTCGCTCGGAAAGTTTTTAAGTGTCGATCCAATCGCTAATGAATATCCTTTTTATAGTACCTACCATTTTGCTGGTAATATGCCCATCTTTGCAAAAGACCTTGATGGGCGTGAACCTGATGTAATAAATGGTAAATTAGTAGGATATAGAATCAAAGCGGATCAAGGGCCGACACATATTGCAAAAGATATAAACAATCCCGATAATCAGAAAAAATATGGTTATTGCTTAATAGAACCAATTGAGTGGACGGAGCTAATAGATGATTCTGCTAATCAAATATATTGGGGGGCACAGAATATCTCAGGTGATAGATACGATAAACATAATGATGATTATAAACATGTTGCTATTCACCCCGGAGAGCTTGTTAATATTGTTGGAGACTGTGATGATTGTAGTGAGCCAACTCCTCCAGAAGAACCAAAACGAGAAGTAGTAGAGTTAGAACAATCTCCACTTTCTGAAAAAGCAGACATGGTTAAGGCTAGGACATATTCTTTTACTGTTAATGATGCATTTATAGGTGGGGGGGAGTAGAATTCGGATTAGGAATTGATAATTATGGAGACTATGGTTTCTATACTAGACCGATGGTTATGATTGGAGTAGGTGGAGGACTAGGGTTTGGTTATCAACATCTGAAATCTGCGAATGGAACACCTATAATTTTAGAAGAAATAGCTGGACGGGATTTTGAATATACGTTAGAATTTGCAGTTCTCTCAAATGTAAGAGGTGGAGATCAATATCCAGATACACACGGAGGAAATATTTTTACGAATTATGGAAACGAATACTACACTGGAGGTATCGGAGTTCCAACTATTTCTGATTTAAAGCGTTTTAAACTCAAACCTAGATTAGGGCTCGGTGTATATAGCTCAATTGGGTGGACTAATTTTCTCTGGAAAAATAGGAGAACAGAAGAGGGTAGGGAAAATCCTCATTAGGAGCTACTGAAAACCACGATTTTGCCCTATTAGATAGACATGTACGCACAACCTTAAAGCCTATTTTTGCACGTTTTATAGGAGAATACTTGCTTTAGGTAAGTGTGTGTTGTCGTTTTGACTAGTAAAAAATCCTTGGTTTCGACTATATCGTTTAACTTTAGAATGAAATCTACTCAAGAGGTATTGTCAACTAAAGGATTTCTCCAAATAAGCGTTATTGTGGAAAATATTCTCGTAAAAAATTACACTTGAATATGATAAATGAGTATTTAAAATTGTTTTTAAAGTTATTTACTATGCTGATGCTTTCATTACTTTTTTTTCTAAATATCCAGTAGATACACAAGAAAATTTTAGATGTATAAGGAATCGAAGGCTTAGTAAAAAAGTATATAATGGAAGAGTCCTTGATAAGAAACGAAATTTTACTGTAGACCACATCGAAGTATTGTTTCTAGATAATTTCAAAAAAATGACATGGCAAGAAAAAGAATATAATAAGAATGTTTATAATAGTGTTGATATAGGAGACTCAATAGTCAAAAATAAAGGAATACTTCTATTGGAAATACATAAGCAAGATACTATAGTTTATATTGATATGGAGTTGGACTGCAATACTACCAAATAATAGTTTACAGCTAAATAGATAATCGGTAAAAAAGTTGGTAAACTTTGCTTTTTCATTTCATTCGCCCTATTTTTTGCCATGACAAAATTTGAAAGGAATCAGTCTATCTATAAATGCCATAAGGAAGGCATGAGTCAAATGAAGATTGGAGAGATTTTCAGTCTCAGTCAAAGTGCTGTGAGTTTGATAATTATCCAGATGAAAAATGGAGCTTCTCCCAGTTTAAAAGAAACTCGGGGTTCAAAACCAAAGTTATCTAATAGCCAGCGGCTTGAACTAGCCACACTTTTAAAAGAGCCTCCATCCGATCACGGATTTTCGGTATGGAATAAATGGAGTATTCAATCTCTAAGCATTGCAGAAACGAAGCGAAAAACCGTAATAAGCCGACAACTTCAGCAAATCATCCGTCGCTTCTTTATCCGTATTTTTAACTGCAAATTTTGATACAGCTACCCGCATATTATCATAGATCAACTCTCCGGCTACCCTTCCGGTATAGGAAAAATACAGGCTGTGCGCCTGTAGAAAACTACTCATATCCTGGCGATCAAACAGATGAGCCCAGCGATGATTGCTGTAAGTGCAGGTGAAAACTGCTAGCTGAAAACGCTGATCTGATCCACCAATGCTTAAACATACCTCACCCCAGTCAAACTCTGCCGAAGCACCGGCTATACCATGCTGCCGAATGTAGGCTTCACGTACAGCAAGACGCTTTGTCCGAATATAGGAGTTTACCGTAGAATAGCTGATCTTGTATCCCGCATCCAACAGCGCAGCGTGAATATCTACATTCTTCAACTGCTGTTTGCGACGCCCTAAAATGACTTTTTCTGCATTTTTCTTTAGATAGCCATCTATCAGATTACACATCTCTTCACTCAGACGACGACGCTGCCGAGTACTGCTGTCGTAACTCGGAGCTTTTCTCATATAAATAAGCCCAAACCCAATACAAAGTATTGTCAAACACAAAATATATGGAGACACGAATAAAAACCCATTACCCTTATTTTATACTATAATTTCCTGAAAAGCAACGGAAAGGAAACTTTGTGCGTTCTGAATTTAAACACGTTCTTAAACCACCCGCTAGAGAACCGATACATTAAATTTAACTGAAACACGATGAGACACATTTCTACCTTTCTTTTACTATTCATCACTTTTTGGGCTTACGGGCAATGCGATTTTGTATTCAGTCCTTTTATAACTAATGTTGATTGTGCAGGAGAATTTACCGGGAGTATTGACCTAAGTATTGTTGGCGGAGTACCTCCTTACACTTTTGACTGGGATAATGATGGCACAGGCGATAATGATGATAGCGAAGATATAGCTATGCTGTCGGCAGGTGTTTATACAGTTAGCATCACAGATGCAATGAATTGTACAGAGACAGCATCATTTACAGTTGCCGAACCTACTCAATTATTCGTCACTATTGATGGAAATACGGTTGAATGTGGAGAAGATTTTGCAATTGTATCTGCCGTCGTCACGGGAGGGACGCCACCATATACCTACATCTGGAGTGATGGCTCAACGGCTAATATTGGACAGCTATGGCCAGGCATATACACCATCTGGATCACGGATAGTAATGGATGCTTTGTTGAGATGGAGTTTCCAGTGACTGGAGGCGTTGGTTACAATTTGGATATTACACCGGCTTCCTGTGATGCAGCAGACGGCGAAGCTGAAATTGTTATAACAGGCGGTGCCAGTAATGTTACTTATGCCTGGAGTACTGGCGGTTCTGGACAAATAGAAACCGGACTGGCACAGGGCTGGTATTCTGTTACCGTTACTGATCTTGATAATGACTGTTCATCTCGGCGCAATTTTTACGTAGATGAAGATTTATCCTGTAAAGTGATATTGGGCGGGCACATTATTAACGATGATATAAATCCAGATTGTATAGAGGATGCAGATGCTACAAGATTGGAGAATGTCATGGTTGTACTGAATAACGAACAAGCTACGTATACAGATAGCAATGGTTATTATGAGTTTGTTCTGGATGCCGGAACCTATCAGGCAGAGTTTATCCCAGGCAATCAATATACAGCACTTTGCCCTGCAACAGGTCAATTATCCGTGAGTCTTCCAAATGATGGTATGGTATCTACGGATAATGATTTCTATGTAGAGTATTCGGATATTCAGGATATTTGTATTTCTACTTATAGCGGACCAGCAAGACCCGGATTCATACTAGGGCAAAATGTTCTGGTTTGCAATAATGGCGGAATCACTATTGATAATGGTACATTGACTTTTGTACATGATACCATCTTACAAGGAACCTCTACCGCACCCACAGCAGATAATTATGATCCAGTAACTTATACTTATGAATGGCAGTATAGTGATCTGGAGCCAGGCGATTGTATCACTTTTTATATTTATGGTACAATTCCGGTAGGTACTATGCTCGGAACATTGGTGAATAGCAGCGCAACAGCCGGACCAATCGCTAATGATGTTGATCCTGAAAATAATTCAGCCGACTGGCATCAGATCGTTACTGGCTCTTATGATCCCAATGACAAACGCGGGTTTATAGGCGATGCAGATGAATGGGGTGGTGATATTCTGGAAGAAAACACCTGGTTCAATTATAACCTTCGCTTTCAAAATGTAGGTACAGATACCGCTTTCACCGTAGTCGTCAGAGATACATTAGATCTGGCGGTATTTGATATTACCAGCATCGAAGTTGGTCCGTCTAGTCATCCTTACAGTCTGCAATTTGAAGACGATAATGTCTTGGTGTTCTGGTTTGAAAATATTTACCTGGTAGACAGTACGACGAATGAACCTGGCAGTAACGGTTTTGTCAGCTTTAGCATCAGTCGCTTTCCAGACTTGCCTATAGGTACAGAGATTAAAAACTCAGCAGCTATTTTCTTTGATTTTAATGCACCTGTAATCACCAATACAACTGTCCATACCATCAGTAATCCTGTTGGTGTAAATGATATTCCACTTGACATAGAAGCTAATATTTATCCAAATCCGGTCACTGATGAAACTGTATTGACTTATCAGCTTGATAAAACGGAAACAGTCAGCATTTCAGTCATTGACCAGCTTGGGCGGACTTGTTTTACCTTATTGGAAAATGAATTACAAAATGCCGGGAATTATACAATTCCATTGGGTCATAAAGACCTTGCTCCGGGCGTCTACCTCCTACAGATCAATACACTGCATGGTCAATTAAGCAGGAAATTTGTGAAGTAATAAAAATACTTGAATAATACGCTCGATAATTATCGGGATACATGGTTTTAATACTCCGTAGAATTGTACTGCCTATGTATATAATTTTCTCTTACTTATTAACTTTTAAAACAAAGATTATGAA
The DNA here is from genome assembly GCA_020627965.1 of Saprospiraceae bacterium. GTDB lineage: Bacteria > Bacteroidota > Bacteroidia > Chitinophagales > Saprospiraceae > JAHDEO01. The sequence continues at coordinate 19,196 of JAHDFX010000034.1, forward strand.
ATCCATTTTTACTCTTTTTTTGATTTTGGCCAGTTATGGGCTTTATGCACAGTGTGATTTTACGATAAACACTACTATTGTTGAGCCAACATGTTTCGGAGAGGCTTCCGGATTTATAGAACTGGAAGCTACCGGAGGAACACCGCCTTATAATTATGATTGGTTTAATGGCGTGGCAGGCCCCGCATTGAATGGACTGCCTGCAGGATGTTATATCGCTTATGTAACTGATGATACTGGTTGTACTTCCAGCATAGAAACCTGTTTGGCTGAGCCTACTCAACTCTTTGCCATTGCTGATCCGGGGGGAGTTTTTTGTTCAGGCGAATTTGCTGATGTCTGGGTAACTGTAACAGGTGGTATTCCGCCCTATGTTTATCAATGGGAAAATGGGGCTACAACATCTGTTGTTCAATTGCCGGCAGGTGCCTGGGATGTTACTGTTACGGATGCTAATGCTTGTATTGTAACTGCAGTAACAGAAATAACAGAACCACTTGAAATGCAGCTTTCTACTATTATAACTCCTCCTTCCTGTGATGGTACTGATCTGGGGAGCGTTGAAATAGTAGCTAGTGGTGGCACAGCTCCATATGAATTTATACTGGACGGGGTATTGGCAGGGACTATTCCTATGTTTGATGGACTCGAACCCGGAACTCACGAGGTATTTGTAATTGATGTCAATGGATGTACGGCTACAGTTACGTTCGTAATCGCTCCTTCTTTATATTATGAAGTATTCACAAGCCCTGCTTCCTGTGGTGTAGCGGACGGAACAGCAGAGATAAATATTATCAACAGCGTATCGGGTAATCTGGAATATGCATGGAGTACAGGAGGAACAGGCCCTACTGAAACAGGACTGGCACAGGGCTGGTACTCCGTAACAGTGACAGAAACAACAGAGCCATGTACGATACATGTCAATTATTATATAGATGAAGACCTCTCTTGTAAAGTAGTTTTGGGGGGCTATGTCTATAATGACAATGTAAACCCTGATTGTACAAATGATACAGATACCGAAGCCCTTGGAAATATTATGGTGATACTTGATAATGGATTAGCAACCTTTACTGATAATACTGGTTATTACGAATTTGTATTGGATAACGGAACTTATCAATTGGAGTTTGTGCCTGGTTATCAATATGCACCGCTTTGTCCGGCTTCCGGTCAGTTATCTGTAAGCCTGCCCAATGACGGAATGGTATCCACAGATAATGATTTTTACGTGGAATATTCTGATTATCAGGATATTTGTATTGGTACTTACAGTGGACCAGCAAGACCTGGATTTGTTATGCAAAATAGCGTCCTGGTTTGTAATAATGGTGGCGCAACTATTGATAATGGAGTATTGACGTTTGTACACGATACCATTCTTACAGGCACTTACACCTCTCCTGCGGCGAATAATTATGACCCGACATCTTACCAGTATGAGTGGGAATATAGCGGACTTGAACCTGGAGATTGTATCGAATTCATGATTTATGGAACGATACCAGTGGGAACTAGTCTGGGGACTCTTGTTAACAGCAGCGCAGCAGCCGGACCTATTGCTGATGACATTAATCCCGAAAATAATTCATCGGAATGGCATCAGATCGTAACAGGTTCTTATGATCCTAATGATAAACGAGGTTTTATAGGCGATGCAGATGAATGGGGCGGTGATATTTTGGAAGAAGATACCTGGTTCAATTATAATTTACGTTTTCAAAATGTAGGCACAGACACAGCCTTCACAGTAGTCGTCAGAGATACGCTGGATTTAAATGTCTTTGATATTACGAGCATTGAAGTAGGTCCATCGAGTCATCCTTACAGTCTGCAATTTGAAGATGATAATGTACTGGTGTTCTGGTTTGAAAATATTGATCTGGTGGATAGCACGACGAATGAACCAGGAAGTAATGGTTTTGCCAGCTTTAGCATCAGTCGTTTTCCAGATTTGCCTATAGGCACAGAAATAAAAAACTCAGCGGCTATTTACTTTGATTTTAATGCACCTGTAATCACCAATACTACTGTTCATACCATTAGCAACCCAGTAAATACAAGTAATCTTCAACCCAAGATAGAAGCGAATATTTATCCTAATCCAATTACAGATGAAACCATTGTCAGCTATCAACTGGAAAAAACAGAAAGGCTAAGTATTTCTATTATTGACCAGCTTGGGCGAACTTGTTTTAGCTTATTGGAAAATGAAGTACAAACAGCTGGGAATTATACCATTCCAATGGACGGGAAAGACCTAAGTCCTGGCATTTACCTATTGCAAATCACTACTCAGCATGGACAAATGAGCAGGAAATTTATAAAATAGAGAAATAACCACAGGTATTTTATTTCCCCCCTTCGGAGGGAGATTAAGGGGGAAGAATACCGAATAAAGCTGGTAAAACTATGCAATTTTTATGCATACTTCTGTTCTATCAGTGGTGAATAATTCACGTTCCTTAGAGCGTATTTCGACAAATCCTTAAATTTAAATCATGAGATCTATTTTTACTCTACTTTTCATCATTATAAGCGGCTGGCTTTATGCGCAGTGCGACTTTACTGTAACACCTTATATTGAAAACCCTATCTGTTTTGGAGATACTAACGGCTTAATAGAACTTACAACAGATGGTGGGGGTACACCACCTTATACTTATAACTGGTTTAACGGTGTATCAAGTCCCACACTGAGTGGACTGCCTGCCGGCTGTTATATTGCCTATGTGACTGATGCTACTGGATGTACTTCGAGTATAGAAACCTGTCTAACTGAACCCTCGCAGCTATTTGGAACGACCACCTCAGATGTGGTGTGCCCAAATGGGCAGACTCCAGTAACGGTAGTTGCAACAGGTGGTACACCTCCATACACTTATCAATGGGGAAATGGAGAGACAGTAGCTACAGCTGTATTACCAGCAGGTGTCTGGGGCATAACCATTACAGATAGCAACGGTTGTGCGATCCTTGTATTAGCTGAAATAGATGAACTCCCGCCCATGCAGGTTACAACAAATATAACAGATCCGACCTGTGATGGAATTAATTCTGGCAGCATTGAAGTATTGGTCAATGGAGGAGCAGCGCCTTATGTTTTCAATATGGCTGGAATCACCTCTGCAAGTCCAGTATTTACTGATTTAACACCCGGAACTTATACCATATTGGTATTTGATTCTAATGGCTGTGAAGAAATAATAACTGCAACACTTACCTCTTCTCTATATTATGAAGTACTGACTACGCCTGCTTCCTGCGATGCTGCCGATGGTGTAGCAGAAATAAATGTTACCAATAGTGCGTCGCCAAATCTGGAATATGCCTGGAGTACAGGAGGAACAGGGCCTATTGAAACCGGACTGGCACAAGGCTGGTACTCTGTAACCGTGACGGAACTAAGTGAACCTTGCACTATACACGTCAACTATTATGTAGATGAAGACCTTTCTTGTAAAGTAGTTTTAGGTGGTTATTTATATAATGACGACACAAACCCTGATTGTATGGATGATGCAGATACAGAACCCATAGAAAACGCTATGATGATACTGGATAATGGACTGGCAACTTTTACTGATAATACAGGTTACTACGAGTTTATTCTGGATGCTGGAACTTATCAGGTTGAACTTGTGCCTAATTATCAATACGAGCTACTTTGCCCTGTATCGGGACAGCTGTCGGTCAGTCTGCCGAATGATGGCATGGTATCTACAGGCAATGATTTTTATGTAGAATATTCAAACTACCAGGATATTTCTATTGGAGTATATAGCGGAGCAGCAAGACCAGGATTTATTATGCAGAACCATGTTATAGTTTGTAATAATGGAGGAGCGACAATGAATAACGGAACCCTGACCTTTGTTCATGATACTATCTTAACAGGAACGAATACTGATCCTATGGCAATTAGCTATGATGCCTCAACTTACACCTACACCTGGGAATATAGTGGCTTGGAACCAGGTGATTGTATAGAATTTGTGGTTTATGGCACTGTGCCTGTAGGAACGCCATTAGGTACCTTGATTAATAGTAGTACAATCGCTGGCCCACTTGTAGATGATATAAACCCAAATAATAATGAAGCTGAATGGCATCAAATCGTCACGGGTTCTTATGATCCTAATGATAAACGTGGTTTCATCGGCGGTGCCAGTGAATGGGGCGGTGATATTCTTGAAGAAGACACCTGGTTCAATTACAATTTACGTTTTCAAAACGTAGGCACAGACACAGCCTTCACAGTAGTCGTCAGAGATACACTGGATTTGGCTGTATTTGACATTACCAGTATAGAGGTTGGACCATCTAGTCATCCTTATAGCCTGCAATTTGAGGATGACAATGTATTAGCCTTCTGGTTTGAAAATATTGACCTGGTAGACAGCACGACCAATGAACCTGGTAGTAATGGCTTTGTCAGCTTTAGCATCAGCCGTTTTCCTGATTTGCCTATAGGCACAGAAATTAAAAATTCAGCAGCTATTTTCTTTGATTTTAATGCGCCTGTAATTACCAATACTACGGTTCATACCATCAGTGATCCTGTTGGTATAAATGATATGCCACTTGATATCGAGACTAATATTTATCCAAATCCAATTACCCATGAAACGGTATTAACCTATCAGCTTAACCAAGTAGAAACAGTCAGCATTTCAGTCATTGACCAGCTTGGTCGGACATGTTTTACCTTATTGGAAAATGAGAGACAAAATGCTGGAAATTATACCATTCCAATAGACGGAAAAGACCTGAACGCTGGTATTTATCTATTACAAATAACTACTAAGGATGGACAGTTGGCCAGGAAATTTATAAGATAAAAACTTAACCTGAAAGGACAGCATGACTGATTAAAGCCTTACCGGCAAATATGATAAAACCTAAAACTTACAGCCACAGTTCACGGAAAACGAACTGTGGCTACCATTAAAAATTATATTATGAAACTCATTTTTACTTTTCTTTTAACCTTAACAACTTTCTGGATATACGGACAGTGCGATTTTGAACCTACAGTAAATTGGACTGATCCTACCTGTTTTGGAAGTGCAGATGGTTCGGCAATTGTTGATGTGACTGGTGGCACTCCTCCATATGCTTATCTGTGGGATACAGGAGACATGACACAGCAGGTAAACGGATTAGTCGCAGGTTGTTATAATATTACAGTCAGTGATGCAACAGCTTGTGAGGAAGTCGTACTTGTATGCCTTAATGAACAGCCACCCATATTAATAGACAATCTTATTTTAACAAACGCTAACTGTGGTAGTGCAGACGGCACTGCTATAGCGGAAGTTAGTGGAGGTGATGGTAATTATACTTATCAGTGGGGCGATCCGTTTGCACAAACTACACCTACTGCTATAGGGCTTATTGCTGGCACTTACTATCTAACGGTTACAGATGGTAACGGCTGTAATGTGGTAGAAACGTTTACGATATTAGATAGCCCGTCACCGATCATAGATGATTTGATAACCACCAATGTTGATTGTAGTAATGCAACCGGAACAGCCACAGTATTTGTCAGTGGAGGAGACGGTAATTATACTTATCAGTGGGACGATCCGTTAGGGCAAACAGCATCTACTGCTATAGGTCTTAGTGCTGGCACTTATAATGTAACAGTCATCGATGGTAATGGCTGTATTGTAATAGGAACATTTACGATATTAGATAGCCCACCACCCGTTGTAACTGTTGAAGGGAATACAGTTGGGTGTGGAGAAGAATTTGCAACTGTATCTGCCGTCGTTACTGGTGGAGCAACTCCATACACCTATCTTTGGAGTAATGGCTCTAACGCTTCTAATGCACAACTCTGGCCGGGCATGTATACACTTTGGATAATTGACGCCAATGGTTGTGAAGTAGAAGTAAATTTTACAGTGGATACAAGTATTGGGTATACTCTTAATATAATATCAGCATCCTGTGATGCCGCAGATGGTATAGCAGAAGTCATTACGACGGGTAGTTCAGTAAACTTGGATTATGCCTGGAGTACAGGTGGTACAGGGCAAACAGAGACGGGACTGGCGCAAGGCTGGTATTCTGTTACGGTAACTGACCTGGATGATGGTTGTTATATTCGCAGCAATTTTTATGTAGATGAGGATATTTCCTGCAAAGTAGTATTAGGAGGGTATTTAATTAATGATGATGCAAATCCGGACTGCACAGATGACGCAGATGCTACAAGAGTGCAAAATGTCATGGTTTTATTGGATAATGGACAAGCTACTTTTACAGATGTTAATGGTTATTATGAATTTATTCTGGATCCTGGAAACTATCAGGTAGAGTTTATTCCTGATTATCAATATAACTCGCTTTGTCCTGCTTCCGGGCTGTTGTCTGTCAGTTTACCTAATGATGGGATGGTTTCAACCAACAATGATTTTTATGTGGAATACTCAAATTATCAGGATATTTCTATTGGAGCATACAGCGGTCTTGCAAGACCAGGGTTTATTATGGAGAATACGATCATAGTATGTAATAATGGTGGCGGAACAATAGATAATGGTACCTTGACTTTTGTTCATGATACAATTCTGACAGGAACAAATACAGACCCTGTCGCAGATAATTATGATGCTTCAACTTACACTTACACCTGGAATTATAGCGGCTTAGAACCAAACGATTGTATTCCATTTACGATGTATGGTCTTGTACCAATTGGTACACCTTTAGGTACACTTATTAATAGCAGTGCAGTAGCCGGACCACTTGCAGACGATGTTAATTCTGCTAATAATTCAGTCGAATGGCATCAGATCGTAACAGGTTCTTACGATCCCAATGATAAACGAGGTTTTATTGGCGGTGCCAGTGAATGGGGCGGTGATATTCTTGAAGAAGATACCTGGTTTAATTACAATTTACGCTTTCAAAATGTCGGTACAGATACCGCCTTCACAGTAGTCGTCAGGGATACCTTGGATTTAAATGTCTTTGATATTACCAGCATAGAAGTCGGGCCATCCAGTCATCCTTATAGTCTGCAATTCGAAGATGATAATGTACTGGTCTTCTGGTTTGAAAATATTGATCTGGTAGACAGTACGACAAATGAACCTGATAGTCATGGTTTCACCAGCTTTAGCATCAGCCGTTTTCCTGATTTACCCATTGGTACAGAGATCAGCAATTCAGCAGCTATTTTCTTTGATTTCAATGCACCTGTAATCACCAATACTACGGTTCATACCATCAGTAATCCTGTTGGTGTAAATGATATTCCACTTGACATAGAAGCTAATATTTATCCAAATCCGGTCACTGATGAAACTGTATTGACTTATCAGCTTGATAAAACGGAAACAGTCAGCATTTCAGTCATTGACCAGCTTGGCAGGACTTGTTTTAGCTTATTGGAAAATGAAATGCAAACTGCGGGGAATTATACAGTGCCAATACTTGGAAGAGATTTGCCTTCTGGTGTTTATTTATTACAGATAATGACCCAGAATGGACAGTTGAGTAAGAAGTTTGTAAAATAGAAAATCACCACAGATAGCACAGATTTTCACAGATCATAGCGCAGAATACGTCTGTTCCTTATCCGTGAAAATCTGTGTTGATTTGTGGTGAATACATTTTATTTCTCGATATTCTTTATCATTTGTTTCAGTTCAGCTAACTGTGCTTTTAGCATCTCGTTTTCCTTTTTCAATAAGTCAATTTCATCATCTTGATTTTCATTTTTGTCAGCTAATTCCTGAACGCCTTTCACGATATAAGGAACTAATCCAGTATAGTTAACGCCTTGGAAATGAGTTTCATCTCTGGGTGCTTCAAGTCCTTGTTCCACCATATCCGGCATAGCAGCAGGGTGTATAATCTCCTGAACCAATGTAGGGAATTGAATAGCAAGATTCTGAGCCGTAAATCCTGTTTGACGACCTTTAGGTAAATTCATAAAATGATACTTGTTTGCGTCATATTCATAATTGACTACATCAAGTTTGCGAAGTTTATCCAGCACACTAGTTTGTGTTGAAAAATTCTTTTTCAGTGTGGCATCAGAAGGCAGGTAACTTCCTGTTGTAAATACATCACCATTAAAATAACCGGAGTAATAGGTGCCACCATTGGTACAAACACCTTGAGGTGAGCTATATACACCATATTTTACACCACTTCCTGCGCCACAAACCTCAGAAAGTACGCCATATACAGAACTATTAGCACTTGTATTGCTTGCCTGCACCCGAAAGCCCAGCGTAGGTGATGTGCCTGTACCGCCAGAACGTGTAACATGAATATCAAGCCCTTCTGTCTGGGCAGCTGTATTGAGTGTATTTACTGTCATATCAAACCCATTTACGATGCCGCTACCATCACCATTTCCATAGACATTAAGATCCAGTCCTTGTATTGCACCGGCATTTTCTCTGGTTAAAGTGACTTCCATAGCTTTTAATGTACCAGTAGTTGTACTATATGTTTTGTCAATTTCAACTGTATTGGCAACTGCGACTGATTCATCATCATCAACTATAGTCAGCTTATTTTCCGGACTGCTTGTTCCTATCCCCAGGCCTTCAACATCTCCACCTCTAAATCGTGCATATTCGCCACTGGCATCACTAAAGCTAATTGAATAAGGCTCTCCTGTTCTTAATTGCAAGTTGGCAAAAGCATCCACACGAAGATTAGCTCCAGCCTGATATATTTTCGTAGGGACAGTACCGATCGGATCAAAGATCAACTCTCCATCTTCAAGATACAGATTTCCATCTTTTACATGTAATAATTCAGATGGAGCATTATGTCCAACACCTACATTATCTGTACTGTTGTAAATACTTCCTGAACCTATAGTCCAGTCAGTATCGGCAGCACCATCATCAGTGCCATCTGCAAATCCGGCAGGGATATTAAGGAGATCGTTCCAGTCAGGAGTAATGGGGAGCGCGGCGGGATTTGCCCAGATAGCATTTCCGCTTGCATCAGAACGTAAGATGTAGCCGTTTGTCGCGCCATCTGTAATTTGTAATTCTTCAGTGACAGTTTTACCTTCTATTTCCTGGAATGTTTGGGCAGAGAGTCCAGCCATTAAAAAGCAGACAATGAGTGTAGTAGAGATAGTCTTTTTCATTTTTAATTACTTTTAATTTCAATTAAATAAAACGTATTCGTCCTTAATTTTAAGACAGTTCATCGACTTCTTATCATTTCTGTTTGGATCAATATTTATCAAATACCAAAAGTCAATTTGAATTCATATTCACTAAAAGCTTCTTCAGATTTGTAAAGCATAGTAGCAGATAATCTGCTAGTCGACCCCGATGAAAAGCTAACAGCTCTTGTCATATCAACAGGTATATGTCGTGTTGAATGTCCAGTAACTTCACCGCCTGAATTCAAAATAGCCTCTGTTCTTGCTCTTGTTAATGGCGAAGGCTCTTCTGGTATATTTTCCAATCGTTCGGTTCCTCGAATATTATTGACATTAATAATTAATTCATCAAATGCGAGTAGGTCTGGTTCGGCAATATGCCTGAAGGCAGCTATGAAGAAAGGAGATATAAAGCCTAAGCCGACAGCATTATGGTCTTGATTTCCAGTAGTACTAAATCGTTGACTTTTCACCCATTTACTGTAATTACTTCTTGCAATTTTTGAGGTTTTTCCTACGCCATCTAATTCTAAGGCAATTAACCTTATTTTGATTTCTGTTGCATCATTATCAGCTGCGCTTAAAATCAAATCATTCGGTCTGAATGTGTCGCCTGTATCTACATCTTCTCGGACATAATTGTAGGTATCTAAGAGTTCTCCTGAAGTATTATTGAGAACGGCAATCATGACTTGTAGTTCATCAGAAGCTCTTTTTCGTCTGATCCTTCTTCTGCGTTTGCTAAATCCAGAGGTACTCTCCAGATTACAGTTGACTTCATTAAGTCTAATGCTAATAGCCATAAGTGATTTTTTAAGTTAAGTAATTGGACAGAATTATCTATAATTTATGAAGGCATCTTTTGTTCTCACTTTTCGTTGTCGAAATATTCACTTCCCGATAGCTATCGGGAAAGGCATAGCTCACATTTCAACGCCTCAATTGACAACAAAATCTACTCTTCATTATTTTAAATTTAATGCTGTCCAATTACTTATTAGACTTTATTTTGAAATAAAATCTATGATGAATAAATGAGTTCTTACACTACTTCATCCACCCAACTACTAAAAAGTCACCTAGTCGGTTTAAAATTTGCTTGAAGTAATTGCTTGCTCACTTCAAGTGATATATAAATTGCGTTTTCAGTTACTTCATTTCTTAGACATCATCCTCATTGCTTGTTTTTTTATAGAAACAACCAATCCCAAGGATAGCTATTAGAGGTGCTATGATTAGGTTGATGAGCGTTAATAGCTGCCAGTACCAATATTCGCCGAAAGGCACACCTAAAAGCACCACAAGATATACCGCCGCAGGTGACCAGGGGATAATACTTTCCAGCATAGTTCCATAATCTTCAATAGAACGACTGAGTACTTTTCGGTTAATTTTAAGTTTATCGTATTTTGCTTTAAAAGCTTCACCAATGATAAAACTGGTAGCATATTGATTACCTGTAGTGGCATTGGTAAAAGCAGAGGAGAATAGTGAGGATAAAATGACCGAAACACGGGTTTTGGCGAAAGCAAAAACTCTTTCTACAATAATGGGAACAGCTCTTATTCTGTCTAACATTCCAATATATACAAAAACAAATAGAGCGATAATAATAGGTTCGCTTAGAGAATAGAGACCGCCTCGATTAAATAATTTAGTCATGCTTTCAGGCACTTTTTCTTGCCAGAATACCATTTTAGTATCAAAACCTTTAGATAAGGATTGAACAACATCACCCAAAGTATATTTTTGGAAAATAAGAGCCAATATAGCTGCTGTCAGCGTGGCGATAAGCAAAACGGGAATAGTAGGAGTTCGTTTATAAGAGCCTATCAAAACAACAATGATTGGTAAAATCAGGAGAATATTAAAATTGAATAATGAGCTTATGTCATTTAATGTCTGTTGGACAGAAGAAAAATCACCTTCCATCATTTGTGGTGGATATACGAATCCTAAAACTGTGTATATAATTGCAGCAATGATTGCAGAGGGCAGGGTAGTGTACATCATGGAGTTAATATGTTCGTATAAATCTACATCAGTGGCTAATGCCGCCATATTTGTTGTGTCAGAGAGTGGAGATATTTTATCACCGAAGTAAGCCCCTCCTATAATAGCACCTGCAACGATTGGCATGTGTGCTTCTATGGTCAGGGCAACGCCAATAATAACAATACCTACAGTGCCTACAGAACCCCAGGAAGTTCCTGTAAATGTAGAGAACATGATGGGGATAAGAAAAGCAAGTACATAGATATACTGTGGGTTGACAATTTTGATTCCATAGTATACAAACATCGGAATAGTCCCGGAAACGATCCAGCTTCCTATAACGAGCCCAATAGCAAAAAGTATAAAAATAGTAGGCAGTGCTTTCGTGAGTTTGCCCATAGCCGAATCCATGATCTCTTTCCAGCTATACCCTAGATAGGCCAAATGACTAGCTGCAAAAAATGAAGCAGCAATAAAAACCATCTCCAAAGGGAATTTTTCTTGTTCAAAGACATGCGGACGTAAGATCAAACCATAAATTATCAGGCATAATAGAAAAAGAACGGGGAGTAATGCGGTAAATAAACTTACAGGCTGATGTTTTTGGTTGGACATATTAAAATGATTTTGGACAAATATACAAGTCTAATTCTAAATTAATTCAGTCCTAGCACTTACTTACCATAGCTGCTTTTCTAAAACTTCCCTGACCACTTCCGACAACTTCTGCTCTTCTGCCGTAGCAATATTAACCAAACGAAAATCACCATTGCCCGAAAGGGTAGACCAGCGCCAGTCCCATTCATCAATTGTCCTTTTTTGTCCATTATCAAACCACCAGGCGGAGTAAAGTTGTGTATCTTCTTTTTGTAAAATAGCAGTATAAACTTCTTGATTATAAATGAAGGTGCTTTTGATTTGTGTAAATTCATAGCCACTACCACGCCAGCAAATCCGTGGATCATGGCTGCCCTGAAAAGCTTTTACAGGCGGTTTGATGTAAATAATAGCTTCTTCATTTTTTAATTTTAAAACACCATTATTGTCAATTGAATTTTGAAAACCAACTAATTGAACTGTTTGGAGTGCTACATCCTGTGGAGTGATTTTTTTGGTAAATTGAATACCTGTGAATATTAAGAAGATATAAGGAATAAGTGTAAGGATAAAATACATTTGTGTATTGGAAGTACGGTTGACGATATTCGCCTTTAGTAAAACTGAAGAGAGATTATCTGGTAATGGGGTTTTAGATCGTTTATTTAGCCAATATATCAGCCCATAAAATGGTAAAATTACATAAACTAAAATACTCGCCAAGCCAATAATATCGTGCATAGGATTCTCTGGCAGGATATGAAAAATGATCAAAGCCAGTAAACGGGTAAAATTTGCAAATAAAGCAAATATCAAAACCGTCAGCATTGCCAGACCAACTTGAATAAAAGAGAAGGCCCGACCTTTTTTTCGTTCAAAATAAGCTAATATTAGTAAGCCCAGAACCAGTGAAGTGACTAGCATGTGCAGCCCCATACAAGCAGGATCGACAGAGAATTTTTGTCCATTGAAAATAATCAAATTCCCTTCAGCTTCTACCGGATAACCAATGAAAGTTAGTGCCTGTGTAGCAATCGAGCTCATTTTTAGTCGAATAGGAAAACTCCATACATAGGCAATATGCCCCACAAAGGCGGAAATAGCGGCTAATAGAAAAAAGGGGAGCTGATTCAGTTTGCCCCATTTGCTTTCCAGTACATATAAAAGCGAAAAACAGGCTAAAGCATAATAAAGCGAACTACTTCTGCGAAAAATAAGTACCAGACCGCATAAAATGACAAGAGGAAGGTAACGATGTGTTGTTTGTTCACTGACTTTCCTGAAGATATAAGGAGCAAACATAGCCCCGAGCATAAAGGAAAAGCCAAGGCTTAGATTTTCATAATTGAAATACGCATAAATACCACAGACAGCAGCTACTAAGCCCAATATTAAATATGGAATCTTTTGCGTTTTCATAGATTCGAGAAAGGAGAGAGCGCAGGGATTTAGCCTATGCCCCTGCGCTCAATAATTAACTAAAATAACAACTTAAACTCTATCTTTAATAAATAGCCAAAAAGCCACAGCAAGGCTTAGTATAATTAACAGCCATTCATGAGGTTCAGGAACAGAGCCATCCCCATTTGAAATGTTGGCATTTTGTAGGCTATTTTTACTTTTCTTAATATTGAAACGATCATAATCTTTCTGAGTTTCCAGTACGACAAGGCTGGAAATTGGTGTAACTACATAAGCTTCTTTTGCGGCAGCAATAAACTGCTCTTCCAACTGACGCTTGCTGAAATATCCTTTACCGACTTTTTTCATAATGTCATTATAAACAAACAGACGCATCAGGTGGTCAGGAGCTTTAGAAGAACCCGTCTCTGTAGGAATTTCCTGGATGCTTGTATTGGAATAATGATTGGCAATTCTTGTTTCGTCTTCCATGGTCTGACGAAATTGCTTATGCTCCAATAAAGTGATCAAAGCATTCAGGTCGCCTTTATCATAGTTGACAATACGTAATTCTTTTAATGTTTTTAAATAAGGCGATAAGTCGTCTCCCAGATTATATAGCTTGAGAGGTTGTTCGTTCACTTTTAAGAATTCATTCAGCTTAGTCGCGAATTTACTATTCTTAATATCGTCTAATGTAGGGCTAAGGCGTTTGCTGTGATCTGTGATGACCAAAGCTGAATCAGGCGTTTTGATATAGTGTAGGGGGAATAAGCTAAAGCTGCGTTTGAGAAGCTTTTTGAATAAGCGTTTGTGGTTGGTCGGTGTTACGTTTTCCAAATGATCTGTGTAAACGTATACTTCTTTATCCTGCACATTTTCCCACAGTTCATATAGTTCTTTTTTAGTCCAGCCGCTATGTATATCCAGATAAATTTCTTTGGCATCAAAACTACCTTTTTGGACAGACAATTCACTCATTTTAAATGAACGTTCATTAAAAGTAAAACTTGAATTGGAAAGGGGAGGAGCTTCAAAACTAAGTGTCCAATCGGATTTATATTGTCCTTTATAAGTCCATGAATTTCCATCTTCCTTGAAAGAATAAGGCGATTTGATGTCTCCAATATCACCCGAAACAACCACATTTATACTCTCTTTTGCATTTTTCCAGCGTGGCCCTTCAAAGTCTATATTTTCATAGATTACTTGTCCATTCTCATATTTAAGAGGCGTAGTCACTCCAATTTTGAACTGACGTGCTTCGCTAGGTGTGCAGGGGAAAATACGTACTGTTACACGATTGCCCTCTTGCCAGTGCATGAGTAATGGGTCTCTTCGTTCACGACCTACTATGCGGGTGTAGGCACTATCTGCTTTTGCTTTAGTCGTCAGATAAGCAGGACGCTCTTCACCCTCTACCCATAATGCGGCAGAAGTCATCACCGAACCTTCTGGCAAATAGAAAGTATACAAAGCTTCTTGTTGCGTACCCCAGCGCCATCCGTCATGATGCTTATTATTGACAATTTTGAATGTTTTCTCGGTATAGGATAGGCGATATTCAGGGAATAATTCTACATTGGTAACAATATCATCTGTACTCAAATTATGTCCACTCCAAAGCTTCGGTTCTGTTTGATGACGTAGATTGTACAGGGATTGTAATATTTTTACCCTTCTTCCATTATCAAGGTCTAATTTTCCACCTAAAAAAGAGGCTATGACAACAAGCGGGTCATGTTGTTCACGCTCATTAAGTCCGCCGCCATTCAGAAAACCACTTTCCCAGAGTCCGCTGACGCTATAGATAATGCCACTTTTCAAAATACGTTTAGTCACCCAGTCTTTTTTCAAATCCTGACTTACTTCTACCCATTGTGGCAATTCATTATCGGCATAGGGGCGGTTGTTGCTGTGGAAAGTATCTTCTATTTGTTTGTTGATGTTTGCCCACCTTAAGGTAAATAAGCCAATAAAAAACAAAGGTAGAAGCATTGCAGTTATGCTGATTTTCCAGTATTCAGAAGAGGTTTTGAAATAGTTTCGCAAGATGCGTGTGCAGGTAAAGAAAAACCATATCGGCACAAAAATGTGTAAAGAAATACCAAAGAACCAGAATGCGATGCCTCCGATAGGATAAGCCGGTGCTACATAAATGCTTTGATAAAACTGGAAAACAAGCATGACCGATGAAGTAAAGACGATCAAATAATTCAGCCAGTTCCTTTTATGGTTTTTAACCAGGCAATAGCTTAAAATGATAAGATTACTAATCATTAAAAACCAGCACAGCCAGCCTGTAGAAATCTGGAAAACGGGTATAGAAGTATTGAGTGCATAGGCACTGATATTACCCATTTGTAAGAGGAGAATGTTCCGCTTCAGATTTTTGAATTTGAAAAAATGCTTATAGTCATTTATGTTCTTTACACCAGAGACAAAGAAATAGATAATGAAAATAGTATAGCAGAGAAAAAAGTTGCTGGAAAATAGATCTACATTGGAGGTATCCATGCGCAGACTTACTGCAAAAATAGCGAAAGACAGTGCCAACAAGATAAAACCAGTAAGCTGGGTATAATCTTTCTCTGGCTGAGGCTTTAAGTTTTCTATAGTTTCTGACATAGTATGTATAGTTTCTTGTAAAGTACTTTGTTTTGCAAAGTTAGTTTAAGAACGGCAGATTTGCAAGCAATATTGCAAAGATTAAGAAAATTTAAGTTTTTATTTTTGTTTGTGATTTAAAACAATTTGTATTAAATTGCAATATGGAAAAAGATAATCAATTCATCAAAGGGAGGGGCGCACAGATCAATACACCCAATCCTTTCCACAACGATATTTACGATAAAAATCCTAATCCTGAGATGGATGAAGACATTAGCCTGAAAACAGAATATATCACTGTTCACCCCAAGACGATTATCAATAAAGTCAAAAGTTCGGATATTCCGGCGAAGTACTCTATGAATCCGTATCAGGGTTGCGAGCATGGCTGTGTATATTGTTATGCCCGCAATACTCATCCGTACTGGGGCTATAGTGCCGGGCTGGATTTTGAACAAAAAATCTTGATAAAGCATGAGGCTCCCAAATTGCTGGAACAAAAAATACGAGCTAAGAATTGGGAAGTAGCGCCTATTATGTTTTCAGGGAATACAGACTGTTATCAACCCATTGAAAAGAAACTCCAGATTACCCGCAAGATGTTGGAAGTGCTTTGGAAGTATCGTCATCCGGTTAGTATGATTACAAAAAACAGCTTGATCCTGCGTGATTTGGATATTTTTAAAAAAATGAGTGAACAGAACCTGGTACATATCTCTATATCGCTGACGACGCTTAATGAAGAATTAAGAGGGTTGCTGGAACCAAGGACTGCTACAGCTGCTCAACGCCTTAAAACGATAGAAACACTTGCCGCAAACGGTATACCGGTCAATGTCATGCTATCGCCAATTATTCCCGGATTGAACGACCATGAAATACTGAAGATGGCAGAGACGGTAGCGAATCTGGGAGCTACTTCCATTGGCTACACTATAGTCCGTTTAAATGGTGATCTGGCTGAAATATTTGATGACTGGATTCGTAAAACTTATCCCGACAGAGCAGACAAAGTATTGAATAAAATAAAATCCTGTCATCAGGGAGCGTTTGATGATATGCGTCCAGGCAAAAGAATGATTGGAGATGGGCGTATTGCAGAGATCATTCGTGCTCAGGTGAAGCTTGCCCGACAACGCTTTTTTAAAGGTCGTAAAATGCCTCCCTATAATCTGGAACTTTATAAGCAGTTCAGAGACCCGCAATTGAAGTTGTTTTAGATTTTGAATTAACCTTATAAATTACTTATGAGCAACAAAAAACAAACAAGAGGTAAAGGGAATATTTATGACCGAATATTTAAAGAGAATGCAGAGTCTCTATTCATTCCCTTAATAGAACGAGAGTTTGATATAAAAATTAAATCTTTTCGTGCTTTACAGGAAAAATTCCCAAAGACTATTGAAAGGGAAGTAGATTTTCTTTATCAAGTAGTAATAGACGATAATACTGAAATAATTTTACATCTTGAATTTCAGACCAAGGACGAAAAAGATATGCTTTATCGTATGTCAGAATATCATGGATTGATCTATGGTAAATACAAACTTCCTGTTCGTCATGTTGTTATTTATTTGGGAAAAGGGCAAGCAAAGATGAAAGCTAATATTCCGAAAAAAGAAGTATTTACTGGCTTTACTTTAATTAATATTCATCAATTTGATACAACAGAATTATTAACTTCTCAAGTACCCGAAGTAATATTGTTAGCATTGTTAAGTGATCACGGAAAGGAACGAACTGAAGCGGTTTTACGTTTAATCATTAGCCGCTTGAAAACTGTTTGTTCGTCAGAAACAGAATTACAAAAGTATCTTTCGCAATTGATTCTTTTAGCAAGAATGCGTAAATTTGAATTAATTGC
>JAHDFX010000284.1 GCA_020627965.1 Saprospiraceae bacterium
ATGTATATGTGTTAATGCTCCCATACGGTCGCACTACACATATACGAACCGTTACACATCAGTAGATATGGTAAGTGTGTAGGTTAATAAAAAATGAAGAATCTAGAACACATTAAAGGACTTGATGAATTGCCAAAAATTCTAATAGAGGATTGGATAGAGCAGGCCATTAAAAAAGTTGATAAGAGTCAAATGACTCCTGAGCAAAGAATGCATGATGAAATGATGTTGGCAAAAAATGCCTCTATTATCGAAATTTTAAAAGAGAAAGAAAAAAAGCAAATCGCCACAAAAACAGCAAAAGACTTCTAAGAAATAAGAGGAAGTAATAATAAAAATCATGTCATCACAAAAAACAAAGCTACATGCCCGAAACAAAAACCGGGAGAGATATGATCTAAACGCATTGATAGATTGTAGCCCTAAACTAGCCAAGCATATACAGCCCAACAAAATGGGCAAAGACTCAATTGACTTCTCAAACCCGCTTGCAGTAAAACTATTAAACCAGGCATTACTCAAACATTATTACGGTATAAAAAACTGGGACATCCCTGAGAGAAATTTATGCCCGCCCATACCTGGCAGAGCTGATTATATCCATTACATGGCGGATTTATTAAGTGAAAATAATCTTGGTCAGATTCCCAAAGGGCATAAAATTACCTGTCTGGATATAGGAGTCGGTGCCAATTGCATTTATCCGATCATTGGCGTGGTAGAATATGGCTGGAAATTTATCGGCTCTGATATTCACCCTGAGTCGCTTGCTATAGCGCAGCATATTGTGAAGGCTAATTCTGTTCTTAAAAACAAAATTGACTGTCGATTACAAGAAAATAAACAACATATTTTCCAAGGCATAATAGGCAATGCAGATAAAATTGACCTGACTATCTGTAATCCGCCTTTTCATAACTCTGCTGAAAGTGCGCAAAAAGCCAATCGGAGAAAAGTCGAAAATCTATCTCGAAAAAAAACAAAAAAACCTCAGCTCAATTTTGCCGGAAGGCATCATGAATTGATCTGTGAAGGCGGAGAATATCAATTCATCCAGAATATGATCTGGGAAAGCAAAAAATACGCTAAAAGCTGTTTCTGGTTTTCAACTTTAGTCTCCAAACAGTCGAACCTGAAAGGCATCCATAAATCATTAGAAAAATTAGAAGCAAACCAGGTTAAAACTATTCCTATGGGAACTGGAAATAAAATGAGTCGAATTGTAGCCTGGACATTCCTTTCTAAAGAAGAGCAAAAAGAGTGGAGTGAAACGAGGTGGGGCAATAAATAAGAAACAACTAGATTTTAAACGATGAAAATAGATTTCAAACAAAGCATCACCCTCGAAAACAACAGGGCAATGCTTCGCCCATTAAACATAGAAGATATAGAAGCCTTACTCATCTTCTCCGAAAATGAACCAGAATTATGGACTTACTCCTTAGTTTCTGCTGCTGGTCGTGAAAATTTGAAAAGCTATATAGAAAGAGCACTGGAAGACAGAAAAGCCAATAAATCTTATCCTTTTCTCATCATTGATAAACAGACAGGAGAAGTGGCTGGTTCCACTCGTTTTTACGATTATCAACCTGTACACAATACCGTACAATTAGGCTACACCTGGTATGGCAAAAAATTCCAGCGTACAGGACTCAATAGAAACTGCAAATATCTCATGCTCAGTCATGCCTTTGAAACCTGGCAGCTTGATCGGGTAGAGTTTCGGGCAGATTATAACAATAAACGCTCTATTACTGCCATGAAAAGCATAGGTTGTATCGAAGAAGGCGTATTGAGAAGCAACTGCGCTAGTCCGACGGGTAGAAGAGACAGTATCATACTCAGTATCCTAAAAAATGAGTGGCTTGATGAGAAAAAGTTGGCATTGGAAAATAAATTGAAGCCTTGAAACTATTCACTTAACCGATTTGTTGAGTACTTTTGTAATTGATAACCAATAAAAAATGAGTAAAAAAGGAAAAGTACTGGTAGCCATGAGTGGTGGCATTGATAGCACGGTAACTGCATTACTGATGCACGAAGCTGGCTATGAAGTCATTGGTATCACTATGAAAACCTGGGACTATGCCAATTCGGGTGGCAATAAAAAAGAAACAGGCTGCTGTAGTCTGGATTCGATTAATGATGCCAGAAAAGTGTCGGTAGACCTTGGTTTTCATCATTTTATAGTAGACATCCGGGAGGAGTTTGGCAACTACGTTATCGACAACTTTGTCGATGAATATATGGCTGGACGCACACCGAATCCTTGTGTATTGTGCAATACGCATATCAAATGGGAAGCCATGTTGCGCCGGGCAGATGCTTTAGACTGTGAATTTATTGCCACTGGGCATTATGCCAAGATCAATCAGGAAAACGGGCGCTATTTTATATCCAAAGCAAAAGACTTACACAAAGACCAATCATACGTACTTTGGGGTTTGAGCCAGGAATGTATGGCAAGAAGCCGTTTCCCCTTAGCCGATCTGACCAAGCCGGAAGTGCGTAAAATTGCTTACGACAGAGGTTATGTTGACCTATCTAAAAAAGGAGAAAGCTATGAAATCTGCTTTGTGCCGGACAATGATTACAGAGGTTTTTTGCGCCGACAAGTAAATGGACTGGATGCTAAAGTAGCTGGAGGAAATTTTGTTGCCAGTAATGGAGAAGTCTTAGGACAACACAAAGGCTATCCCTTTTATACTGTAGGACAAAGGCGGGGCTTGGGTATCGCTATGGGAGAACCAGTATATGTAAAAGAAATTATTCCGGAAACTAATACCGTAGTGCTGGGCAAAGAAAACGAATTATTTCGCAATGGCATGACTGTAGGACAGATCAATACATTAAAATACGAAACCATTCCAACAGGCATAGAAAGTACCACGCAAATCCGCTATAATGATCCTGGTACTTTGAGTAAACTGACCAATAATGGAGATACAGTAGGTGTCGAGTTTTATGCTAATGTAAAAGGTGTCGCACCAGGGCAGTCAGCCGTCTTCTATGAAGGCGATGATGTCATCGGAGGCGGTATTATTCAACGTTCAGAGCTTTAATTTTAGCGTCGATAGTCCTAGCACTTATAAAAAATAGAGTAAATTTTGTTTTACAAAATTTACCGAAAAGAACCATCGACTATCGACCGTGGACTATGGACGTAAATTTCCAATTTACCAATCAAAATGACTAGAATCAAACAACAATTCGACCTCACAGGAAAAGTAGCCATCGTAACTGGTTCATCCAAAGGAATCGGCGAAAGCATTGCAAGAGGTTTAGCTGAATTTGGAGCCAAAGTAGTGGTTAGCAGTCGCAAGCAGGATGCTGTAGATGCAGTTGCTGAAAGCTTTAAAAAAGATGGACTGGAAGCCACAGGAATAGCCTGTCATGTAGGTGATGAAGAGCAATTAAAAAACCTGGTCGAGCAGACAGTAGCAACCTATGGAGGTGTAGATATTCTGGTCAATAATGCAGCGATCAATCCCGTTTTTGGTCCTCTGGTGGAGGCAAACGGAGCTTTATTTGATAAGATCATGAATGTCAATGTAAAAGCTTGCATGTTATTGGCGAATCTTTGCCATCCTATTATGGAAAAGCGTGGCGGCGGTTCTGTTATCAATATTGCCTCAGTAGAAGGAAAACGCCCATCTTTTGGTTTGGGGGTATATGGAGTTAGTAAAGCAGCGGTTATTATGCTTACGCAAAACCAGGCAAAAGAGTGGGGGAGTGCCGGCATCCGAAGCAATGCGATTTGTCCGGGTTTAATACAGACCAAACTCAGCTCTGCCATTTGGAAAAATGATGCTATTTTGAAGCAGGTTCAACAACATCTGCCATCAGGTCGTATGGCACAGCCGGATGAAATGGCTGGACTGGCATTGTTTCTGGCATCTGATGCTTCCAGCTATTGTACAGGTTCTATATTCACTGCCGACGGTGGACATATGATAGCCGGATAGTATCCCGATATTTATGGGAAATGAAATAATTGCAAAAAAAATCAATTTTTAGTAATACATTTGCACTTCATTAAATGTATGTGAATTGGCACTAATAAAATCTATCTCAGGAACGAGGGGGACGATAGGCGGGAAAGCCGGAGACAACCTTACACCCATTGACATTGTAAACCATACTGCAGCTTATGGCTATCGCTTGCTACAAAGTGAAGCGAATCCTAAAGTTGTGATCGGAAGAGATGCCAGAATTTCTGGTAGCATGGTTAAAAACCTCGTAGTAAGCACACTTCAGGGCTTAGGGATCACAGTAGTTGACCTAGACCTGTCTACTACACCTACAGTCGCTATGGCGGTTCCGAATGAAGAAGCAGGCGGAGGAATCATCATCACTGCGAGCCATAACGCCAAACAATGGAACGCCTTAAAATTTCTTGACCATAAAGGAGAATTTCTATCAAAATCAGCCGGACAGGAGGTTTTGGACATCGCAGCGTCTGGTAATATAGAATTTGCTGAGGTAGATAAGCTGGGCAAGCATATCCTTAAAGACGATTATATCAATTGGCATATTGAACAAATCATGGCTTTGCCTTTGGTTGATGTGGAAGCTGTTAAGGCAAAAGACTTCAAGATTGTTGTAGATGCAATCAATTCATCTGGAGCTATTTCTATCCCGCCTTTACTCGAAGCTTTAGGTTGCGAAGTTATTATTATCAATGGAGAAACAAACGGACGTTTTGCTCATAATCCTGAGCCATTGAAACAACATTTAGTAGGCTTGTCTCAAGCTGTATTAAGTAATAATGCAGATTTAGGTATAGCCGTTGATCCAGATGTAGACAGACTAGCCTTCATGCAGGAAGATGGTGAGGTGTTTGGCGAAGAATATACTTTAGTTGCAGTTGCAGATTATATCTTAAAACACAATCCAGGTACGACAGTTTCCAATCTGTCTTCTACAAGAGCCTTGCGGGATGTAACGGAGAAAGCAGGACAAACACATTTTGCCAGTGCTGTAGGAGAGGTGAATGTAGTCGTTCAGATGAAAGCGAATAATGCAGTGATTGGAGGAGAAGGAAATGGTGGTATTATATATCCAGGCTTACATTATGGACGTGATGCATTGGTGGGAACCGCTTTGTTTTTATCGCATCTGGCCCATGAAAACAAGCCAGTTTCTTTCTTGCGTCAGACTTATCCGAGTTATGTGATGTCCAAGAATAAAATTGAGCTTTCGCCAACATTAGACTTGGATAGAATATTTGATAAATTAAAAGAAAAATATCAAAAACAGCCTCAAAATACTGTAGATGGACTTAAAATAGAGTTCGATACAGATTGGATACACTTACGTAAATCTAATACAGAGCCAATTATCCGGATTTATACAGAAAGTACTTCGGAGGTCATGGCACAAAATCTGTCAGATAAGATCAAGGCGGATATTAGCGATATTATGCGGAATTCGCCCAATGAAGATTAAGGATATTATAAAGTTCGCTGAGTAAATTTATGCGTGTTTATTTCGACAATGCTGCTACAACTCCACTAAGCGAGGAAGTCCTTCAGACAATGTTGCCTTATTTGCGTGAACATCAGGGAAATCCTTCCTCTATACATGCTGATGGCAGGAAGGCACGTACTGCCATAGAAGATGCCCGTAAAACGGTTGCTAATTATCTTAATGCTTCTATTGGTGAAATTTTCTTTACTTCCGGTGGTACAGAATCCAGTAATATGGTGCTTAAATGTGCCGTAAGAGACTTAGGCGTTCAACGTATTATTACTTCAAAAATTGAACATCATTGCGTATTACATACGGTAGAAAACCTTGAAAAAGCAGGACTTGTCCAAGTAAATTATGTCAATATTGATAAAAAAGGAAAAGTAGACCTGGAGCATTTGGAAACACTGCTTCAGGCTGATAATACTAAGACATTGGTCTCTTTGATGTATGCCAATAACGAGATAGGAACATTGTTGGATACAGAGAAAGTGTCGGCTTTATGCCAAGAAAATCAAGCACTTTTTCATTCAGATACGGTGCAGGCAGTTGGGCATTTTCCAATAGATGTACAAAGCATGCCAATCAATTTTCTGACAGGCTCCGCACATAAGTTTCATGGACCCAAAGGTGTAGGTTTTGTGTACATCAATGGCGATAATATTATCAATCCATATATCAATGGTGGTTCGCAGGAACGCAATATGCGGGCAGGAACCGAGAATGTAGCAGGAATCGTCGGATTGGCAAAAGCCTTTGAATTATCTTGTGAAAATATGCAAGAACGCCGCAAGTATATTGACGAGCTTCGCAGTTATTTTAAAGTACAACTTCAAGCAGCCATTCCTGACATAACATTCAATGGCGACCACGATGGACATTATTTGCACAAAGTATTGAGTGTGTCCTTTCCCAATAGCCCTAAAACCGAATTGATTGTCTTCAACCTGGATATTGCAGGTATCAGTGCTTCTGGCGGTAGTGCCTGTAGCTCAGGAGTAGAAGCCGGCTCACATGTCATGGCAGCGCTCCAACCAGACGACTTGTCCAAAACGGTACGCTTTTCCTTCTCTCATTACAATACGAAGGAAGAAGTAGATTATGTGATAGAGAAATTGAAGAAAGTGATATAACAATACTCCGTATTGGTTTTTGCTTTTATCAGTCAAATGTAAATCGACATA
>JAHDFX010000035.1 GCA_020627965.1 Saprospiraceae bacterium
GTTTGCAGGTAAATTATGGAGACTTTTAGCAGACTCTTATCCTGTAAATAAAAAAGCGTATTAGAACCTTGTGATAAAATTTACTTCGGCACTCGCGAAGATACCCCATTATTCAAATCCCAAAGCGCCTTATCGGCTCCATTGGTATCACCATCCAGATTGATGTCGGTTTTGATATATTGATTGAAAATACCATTTTCATTAAGCCAGGCGGTTTTGTCTGTTCCTTTGATATCGAAACTAGGGAAATCAGATTGATCGACATCGCCAGCGTACATGCCCCAGATACCGGGGAGTATTTGTTTCTGACCAAAGCTGGTAACGTCTTTATAGCTATCGGCAAACCTGAAGTCATAATAGATGGAACCGTTGAGTACAGGTAATTTTTGAGGCGACATAATACCCATATGATTGCGATGTTCCACGACTACATAAACAGAGTCCAGACCAAAATCCTCGAGTGGACAACCTTCCGTAAAACTGATTAAGCCATCTCGACGAATAGTACCTGCGGCCATACCAACCTCGGTGTTTTTATGGATACCTGTCCGGGTAGATACCAATACCCAATCTACGATCAAATCTGAATAATCGGCATCTGTCCAGCTAGTCCCCTCAGTACCCGTATAATTCCATGGACTTATACTATAAGGTTGTCCGGGTGGAGTAGGTGTGCTCAGATTGTCCGGGGGGATTTGTCCAGGAAGTAAGCCTCTGAGACTATTGAGTTCGGAATTCATTTGCACCGCATTGACATCAAATGGACCTTCCATAAAGACGTAAAGATTGAAATCAATACAACCTTGCTCGACAGTGATATTGACGACTGCTTGGTCGCACATAGATACATCGAGTGGACTTTGTAGAATTTCGTAATCGACTACCAATTTGGGCGCAACAGCCGCTCCGCCATCATAAGATTCCGGTGTGCGGATTCCTGTTCCTTCAATGATAAAAGTCATCGCATGGCCGCTTTGCCAATCAGCTCTGTTGACTATTTCTTGTATTACTGTACTAATATCGTCACTGGTATAGGTATTCCCGGCAGTCCAGGCGGGGATGTTGGACCAGTTGGCTGTAGAGGTTTTTATTTTATTGCTTAGCGCAAATGCAGTCGTAGGGATAGGAGCAGCATTAGCCGTATTCTCTGCACTAATAGTTAGTGAAGTAGATTCAGCATTGCTTTCATCGGCTACAAATTCCAGATAAGCATTCGTGATAATGGCATTTTGAGGAATATTAACATTCGTTATCCTAATACCTGCTGCCGAATAAACGGTGCCATTATCGTCCATGAGATCCAGATCGCCACTATCGGTATTGATAGCACCATTAGAAGCTAATTCTTCCACATCATCCGCATTATTATTCACTTGTCCTATATAAGTTCTATTATTCGAAATAGGAATAATTACCTCATCACAAACTTCATATTCAAAACTATCGTTGCCTACAAAACCAGGATTGGGTATATAGCTAAATGTACCATCTGAATTGATGGTTAGTGTACCATTGCCTGGGGGCGTGACGGGGGTACTATTCCAGGTCAGGTCATCTCCATTGGGATCTGTATCGTTTAGATTGATGACATCGTTTAATGTAGTATTCTCAGTAGTTATAAAACCATCATCTACTGCAATGGGGGCATCATTACAACTCACTACAGTAACTTGTTGGGTGTAGATTTTAGTACACTCAAAATACCGAGTCAATAATTGTACATTATAAGTGCCAGGGGTATTCCAGGTAATGCTTGTTTCGTCTACTACAGCATTGGGAGGCGTGGCTCCAAAAAACGACCAATTGAAGGTCATTCTATTATAAGTACTATCCACCTTTACCTGAGCTGGGAATCCGGCACAAATGACGGAAGGCAGCAGAATATCACTATCTGGGCATGGGGTATTAGGTCTGCCGGGAGTACCATAGGCTGAATTGATGTTAGAAGAAGCTTCCCAGGAGGCTGGAAGAGCATTATCCAGATCAGTCGTGATGAGCGATAGAGAAGGTCCATTGCCATCTGGTATGGTATCCCAAGGAGTTCTATCGTCAAAGACTACATAGTCGGACAGGCATTTATTTTCATCAAATAAGCTGACACGTTCTCCTTTATTGCTCAAACCAAAGGTGAAATCTCCCAAATATTGATCCGGTTCTAAATGGGGGAAACCTGTACTAAAAATACCAGCATCTTCTACGATCACTAAGAAATCATCGGGGGCTATGCTAGTTCCCGGCGGTATGACGAATTCATTATTATTATCATAAAAAGTCCAGCCGGATATATCAACTGTCGTAGCATTCGGATTGTATAATTCTATCCAGTCGCCCGGATCAAAGCCATTATTATTTGAATTATAATTAATTTCATTGATGACAATAGCATCGGCTATGCCACTGCAAATGCGTGAATTCTCTTCGCCTGGCGTACCACAAGTGGCATCGGAACGAAACCAATTTAGTGGATCATTATTGTCAAAATCAGTATTGAGTAATTCCAAAGAAGGACCATTGCCATCTGGGTCTTCATCCCAGGGATTAGCATCATTATAAGTCAGGGAGTCTATGATGTTGCCAAAAGCATCCGAGAGTTCCAGTCGTTCTCCATCATTGCTCAAACTGCCTTTATATTGCCCGTAAGGGGCAAAACCATAAACTGTTTCAAACTCTTCAGCATCCTCAGCCACTATGATGAAATCTCCGGGCTGGAGTACAGTGGGGTAAGGGAATTCGTAATTCAGCCCATCCGTGAAGCTACAATGTCCCAGATTGACGGCTTCTGTACCAGCATTTTTTAGTTCGATATAATCCAATTCAGTAGAATCAATAGCTGCCAATGTGCAAAGACTATCCGGATGATACATGATCTCATTGATCACAACTTGAGGAGAAGCAACTGGCGTAAAATGAGCGGTAATGACATCATTTTGGGTGATACTTAGGGTAATAGAATCCGAGTTGGGGTTGGCAATAGGAATGCCATTAGAAGACCAATAATCAAATTTCCAAGCATAGCTTTCATAGGCTTTTAGACCTAAAGGCAGGTTGGCATAATAATTACCAGTCATCGGCAGGTTGGGTAGCACTACTGTATTCGTTTTTATCTGAGCCTGTGCATTTGCAGGAGATATTTGTATCGTCACCTGACTACGCGTGCCTAGAGTAAGGCAGCTTTGAAGTTCATTGTCAATGGCTGCACAACGCGCCAATAAGAAGTCGCGGATATCTTGTACATGGGTTTGCCATTCGGCATAAGTGCCATTATTATCTCCAGCATTGTTGCCACCTTGATTGGCTGACCACCACCGGGTGATCTGACGCTGCATTTCAGGCTCTTTTTCGTCGATCATCTCATCTAATAAAGGAATGGAAAAATCACAGCTCCAATAGGTGTTCAGCAGGTCATTATAACGATTGGCTACAGTATTGCGAAAATCAGGATTTTCATTCATCATTTTTTCCAGAATATTCAAATGATCTTCTGGATCAGAGATGGGAGAGTTATTCAAAACATCGCAAGGAGACGCCTGTGGGGTGATATCTGGTACATTGGAATAATTGATATAGTGTCCGAAAGAAGCGTCCATATCCCAAAGGATGTATTGCCATTTTTTTGCACCTCCTTCTGGGTCTCTTCCTCTCCACCAGGCTGTATTCCAGTTGTTCCAGTCTTTGGAAACGATATAACTATTGAAAATAGCCCAGTCTACTAAACTGATCAGATTGATCTGACCATCGATTTGATTAAAATTATTTTGAACCCCCATATTGTTATTGAGAATAAAATCAACAGCATTATCCCAGTCTACACCTGAGCCATAACGTTGTGTTCTGCTTCCCCAATAGGAAATATAATCAATATAAGGTTCATCCTGATCGTAGTAATAATCCGTAAAGCTTTTGTGAACTACTTTTTCACGAATTTCGTATACGCCCCAATATAGACCATTCATGTACACAACACAAGGACGATAAGTCCGATGATCCATCTGCAAGCCTGATTGACCTCCCCAGGTTTGTACAAAAGCATCGCGAATATGTGCGCCACCATCTTCATAGGGATAGTTATCATCTCCAGCTGCCCGAATGATAAAGCGGTCGAAGCTTTCCCTGTCTTTATCTTTAAAAAATTTATGCTCCATGGTGCCACCTGTTCCTATTTCATCGCGAGCAAAAATATCGAAACCTCTTTGGGGGTACACCCAGCTATCTTGTCCGTGTTTATTCAAGTTGCCGGATACTTCGGAAACCAGTGTTCCTGTGTCATCAAAAAACTCCCAGTGAGCTGTAGGATATAAGCTGATATCACCATTCAGCAATTCCATGATGTTCGCTTTACCAGAGACAGATAAGACGTAAAGACTGTGATTTTCATTGATTAGATACGTGTTTGTTTCAATAGCACCAGGCAGTAAATTTCCACTATCATCATACAAACGAACTCGAAGTACCGTCGTTTGATTGAAAGTCAATGGACCAGTATAGATAGTACTTGAGCTAGTAGGCTCTAAAGCTTGTGCGGTATTATCATCCCCCGAATTAATCGTATATCGGGCAGTAAAACCAGTTGGTACATTGATCGTTACTGTTATTGCGCCGGGGTGGGCACCGGAAGGTTGATCGATTTCCGGTAATGGGGCATAATCCAAATAAGGTGTTGCGGTATTATTACTTGTATTTTGAGTTGGTGAGCTGAATACGCCCCAATCCGTTCCTCCATCCGTTATGCGTCCGCGAGAATGATTGACCTGCGTGTAAGCTCTTATTTTGTAAAGATCAAGGGGCGTTCCGGAAGGATCGGAAAGCAGGACTTCTTCTTTCAGGTCGCCCTGATCCAGTTTAAAATTAGTATGCACATTGGTATCATCAAGACCATTGGCATAAAAAGTAAGGTGACCATTGGGAGCAATAGTACCGCCGGGGATTTGCCATTTGGTTGGGTTATCCTGATCGTCACTTAAATACCAGCCTGAGAGGTTGATAGTCGTATTGGAAGTGTTGTATAATTCGACCCAATCATCCACCTTGAAGCCATGGTCATTATCTTCTGAGCCATTGAATCCGGATATAGAGACTTCATTAATGAGCACTTGAGCTCCAAGAAAAAATGGGAATAGGATTATAGAAGTGAGTAGACATAGGAGTTTCATAAGTACTTTTTGATAAATTCATAAATTCCTATACCGACCATAAAGTCGAATATAAGCAGGATATTGTCGGATGCAGAATACCAGTTACTTACTATTAAATAATAGCAATTTATTGATAAGATAAGTTGTTGAAAAAATGATGCATGAGGCTGGAGTCTTCATGAACTAAGTATACGGTTGTTGATATCAATAGTTGCAGGAATCATGGCACCAATATAGTTTCTATGTTTTAGAAGATATATCAGGCGGTATTCCGGTTGCATTCAGGTCGCAATATTCTTGAAACAGTATACTTTTTTCAACTAGTAAAAGGAAAGCTACGTTTTTATTTATTAGCCACTAAAATCAATCTAGGTGATTGATGTAAATCGAATTCATTCAGTTGATAATCGCCAAATTTTTCCTGAACTTTGAGTCCTGCCAATTGGAATAGAGCAGTTAATTCTTTTTCATTATAAGCTCGTACTTTTTCTTCATGCTGATGTCTTTGTCCATCTGCCTCAAAAGCTATTGTTTTTACAATAAAGCCATTCTCTATCTTTCTTTGAATATGAAAGTCAATACCAGATAAAGTCTTTTCTTCTTTTTCAACCAAATTTTCTGCGACTTGCTGTACATTCATAAAATCCATGACAAATGTACCTTTGGGTCTTAATGCATCATGTATATTCCTTAAGGTGGTCAGATGGTCTTCATCATTATCAAAGTAACCAAAACTGGTAAACAGATTGAACGCATAATCGAAATAGTTTGAGCGGAAATACTTGCGCATATCATGCTGAAAAAAGGAAAGTTTTTCGTGTTCGCTTTTCTGTGCTTCCTGTATACTGGCATCAGATAGGTCTACGCCTGTTACGTCGTAGCCTTTTTTAGCCAGATAAATAGAGTGGCGCCCTTTTCCACAGGCTACATCCCATATACTCGAACCTTCATTGGGTTTTAAATGGGTAAGCAAGTTATCCATAAATATACTGGCTTCTGTGTAGTCTCTGTTTTGGTAGAGGATATGATAATATTTGGAATCGAACCAAGAAGCGAACCAACTTTTTTCTTCTGACATGTTATGTGTTTTGAGAATACTTCGTATTCGTTTTTGTTAATCAGGGCAAAAATAGCCAATACTTTCAAAACTAAGCAGATCGCCATCTTGCTTCCTTGTAAAGGAAGTGTAACACTGGTGCGATAATTATTAGAAGCAGGAGACATTTTCAACTAATGATTTGCATAATTCATGTTTAAACATGTTCTAAATACTGACTTCTCATCATTCTTTCTATGTAAATCTGTAGTTAAAATACCTATATTTGCATTTCATGCAATTACTTCAGGAAATAGGTGTTTTACTAAAAAAGGAGGCTGTACTCGAATGGCGTCAAAAGTATGCTATTAGTGGCATCTTATTATATGTGATAGCAACTGTTTTCATTGTATATATAGCCTTTGTACGTGTAGATGCCCGTACCTGGAATGTCTTGTTTTGGGTCATTGTTCTATTTGCTTCTGTCAATGCAGTAGTAAAAAGTTTTGTTCAGGAAAATCAGCGACGACAACTATATTTTTATTCCATTGCACATCCTACAGCGATTATTCTTTCCAAGATCATTTACAATACTTTATTACTGGGATTAATCACACTGTTATCCTTTGCTGCATTAGCTTTTATTACTAGTAATCCTGTACAGGAGACTGGCTTATTTATGCTGATCTTATTTCTTGGCAGCATGGGTTTTTCTATTGCTTTTACATTTATTTCAGCCATTGCTGCAAAAGCAAATAATAGTGCTACTTTGATGGCGATCATGGGCTTTCCTGTTATTATACCTATTCTACTGACTTTGGTTAAGTTATCGGCACATGCGCTTAGGATCGTCAGAGATACCGGATATTGGCGAGATATAACCATATTACTGGCTATTGACGCTATTCTATTGGCATTAGTTGTCGTTTTATTTCCATTTTTATGGAGAGACTGAGTTTGGTTATTAAGATAAGTTATGAAAAAACACTGGTGGAAAATATTAGCCGTTTTACTGATGCTATATACTATTATAGCTGGTATGCTGATTCCTTTATCTCCTGCAACACACTATATAGAAGGGAATAAAGCCAATGCAGGAGAAGAATTGGACATGACTATTCATGGTTATAATACCTATTATACACAAGCCAAAGATTTGAATGTATGGCTTTTAAATAAGAAACAAACTTTCGCGGTTTGTGCTGATCAGGTTGAGGTTATAGATGACCGAACAGCTAAAGCTAATTTCACCATTCCGGCAGTTGTGCATGATAGCCTGCGAATAGCAGACTTTTCTGTTTTGGTTGAATCAGATATAGATGGTTATTCAGTACTACCCGCTGCTGTCAGCCTTATCCAAAAAGCTCCCGGCGAACTTGCTACAACTGATTGTGTCGTTGATAAATTAAGAGAAAGGTCAGGTACTACCTTTCCTTTTAGAAATATTTTGGAAGAATCTATTCGGAGTTTGTATTTCCATGTTCCTTTATGGTTTGCCATGATGATATTAATGCTTGGTTCGGTGATGCATAGTATTTCCTATCTGATGAACGATTATGACTGGAAATTATCAAAAGGGACACTCATAGCTTTTGGAATATTCATGCTGATCTGGTTGATCTATGGCGGCATTAGCATGAATGAAGAAACAGGTGCAAGCCCTATGATTGGTCCCATTGCTACAGCAATAACCTGTCTTATATTTTATTATGCTTTTATGCGGGTAAACCGTCGTACAAAGACTTTATTGGAACACAATATTTATGCAACTTCTTATGCCAGAGTTGGGGTGCTTTTCGGAATTTTAGGCTTGATTACCGGGGCTATCTGGGCAAAACATACCTGGGGAGCTTACTGGAACTGGGATGTTAAACAAAACACTGCGGCGATTGCTGTATTGGTCTATGCGGCTTATTTTGTATTGCGTGATTCTTTTGATGATCTGGATAAAAAAGCCCGTATTTCTTCTGTTTATAATATTTTTGCTTTTGCAGCTCTGATTCCCCTGTTGTTTGTTATTCCTCGTCTGGCAGATAGTTTACATCCTGGTGCAGGTGGCAATCCTGCTTTGGGTAGTAATGATCTCGACAATACCATGCGTATGGTTTTTTACCCTGGAGTAATTGCCATGATATTGGTTGGCGCCTGGATTTCTAACCTAAGTAGTCGATTAGAAATTTTGAGATTGAAAAAATATTTATAGTTAAGGAGTGACCAATTTAAACGAGTTCTAAGTCATACATTTGTTATAAGCAGAAAAAACCGTAAAAAAATTTGCTTTTTTTTAAAAAATATTGCTTTAATTTGCCGTACAATGAAAAATTTAACCAAGGCATTTACCTTATTCTTTTCCATGATCTTGTGGAGTCAGACCTTATTAGCTCAGGGCAGTGAAACGGACTTTTTTAGAAATACCGGAAAGATATATGTAGTTGTTGCCATCATTGTTGCCACGTTTTTGGGTATAGTTTTCTATTTGATCTATTTAGACAGAAAGATTGCCCGCCTGGAACGTGAGTCTGAAGATTAAAATTTCGAGACAAGGTGAAATGCTTTGTCCTTTTATATTATTTAAATTCAAGCAAATGTCCAATAAACATTACAGCTTTATCAAAGGTGTTGAAGATTACTTTGATAAGGCAGCTGCCGCTACTAATTTACCGGCAGGTCTACTTGCACAGATCAAAGCCTGTAATGCAGTATATCAAATGCGTTTCCCTGTAAAAGTCGGAAAAGAATATCAGGTTATTGAAGCGTACCGTGTTCAGCATAGCCAGCATCGCCTGCCTACTAAGGGTGGTATTCGCTACGCTCCTAATGTCAATCAGGATGAGGTGATGGCGCTGGCATCTTTGATGAGCTTTAAATGTGCTATTGTAGATGTACCTTTCGGTGGCGCTAAAGGAGGCGTAAAGATCAACCCTCGTGATTATACTACATCACAGTTGCAAAAGATCACACGTCGCTATGCCACAGAGTTGATTCGTAAGAATTTTATCGGCCCGGGACTTGATGTGCCTGCACCTGATTACGGAACAGGTTCGAGAGAGATGGCCTGGATACTTGATACTTACCTGGCTTTTGGAAAAGGAGAGATTGATGCTGTAGGTTGTGTTACTGGCAAACCTGTAAAACTAAACGGTATTCAAGGTCGTACTGAAGCAACTGGTCGTGGTGTTTTCTATGCTTTAAAAGAGCTAATGAGCATCAAAGAGGATATGAAAGCAATTGGTCTGACACCTGGTACCGAAGGTAAAACAATGGTTATTCAGGGTATGGGTAATGTAGGTTCTTATACTGGAATAATTTCTCAGGAAGAGGGTGGTTTTAATGTTATTGGAGTTTCTGAGTATGAAGGCGCTATCTATAATAAGGATGGTATTGATATTAAGAAGCTTTTAAAACACCGTAAAAGTACTGGTTCTATTCTAGACTTTCCTGGAGCAAAGAACTTAAAAACGAGAGAAGCCGCATTAGAACTGGAGTGTGATGTTTTGGTACCCGCAGCTTTGGAGCATCAAATTCATGGTGGCAATGCCAAAAATATCAAAGCCAAAATTATTGCAGAAGCTGCTAATGGGCCTGTTACACCTGATGCAGAAGAAATTCTATTGAAAAAAGGTATTATCATCATCCCTGATATGTATGTTAATGCAGGCGGTGTTACTGTTTCTTACTTCGAGTGGTTGAAAAATCTCTCTCACATGCGCTTTGGTCGTATGGAAAAACGTTTTGATCAGCGTGCTTACGAAAATTTAGTGAGTTTAGTTGAGCGTACAACCGGAAAATCTATCGGAGCAAAAGAACGTCAGGTATTAACTAAAGGAGCTGATGAAATAGATTTGGTTCGCTCTGGCTTAGAAGAAACCATGATTACATCTTATCATGGCATTCGCAATATTCTAAAACGCAATAAAAAAGTAAATGACCTTCGTTCAGCAGCTTTTGTTAATGCCATTGACAAGATCGGGAGCGATTACATTTCTCTTGGAATTTTCCCTTAATTTCTTTTTTCTAAGAAATTCAAGCTACAATATATTGTTAGGAAAGTGCTCTTTTGGGCACTTTCCTACAAAATGTTCTTTCACAAAAAGAACGTTTCACTACAAAATAGTTTGCCTAAACAAGTTTTGTTTATATATTTGTACGCTTAAAATAACATCTGTACAATAAATATTTCAACTAATATGTCAGTAAACAAATTAGATAGTATTGATTTACAAATTCTCAAAATACTTCAGGAGAGTAGTAAAATCACTAATCTGGAACTATCCAAGAAAATTGGGCTTTCCCCGGCTCCTACACTCGAAAGAGTGAAAAAACTCGAACAAAATCAAATTATCCAGAGCTATCACGCACTAGTTGATCCTCAGAGTATCGGTCTAAGTGTAAAAACTTTTGTCTTAGTTTCTCTAGCCTGGCAGAAAGAAAATGCACTGAATCAATTCATGGAAAAGATTCGTGCGATCAAGGAAATTGTAGAGTGCTACATTATTACAGGTGAAGCTGATTTCCTCATCAAAATTATCTGTAAAGATATTCCTACGTATGAACAATTATTGTTCAAAACACTTTCTCAGATTGAAGAAATTGAGCGCTTAAAAACTCTGATGACGCTTTCAACTGTCAAAGATTCAAAGACACTTCCATATGATTACGATCAGGATTAAATAATTAAGCGTCTATTCAAACTCTTAAAAAAAGAAATCCCGAATTTTCATGATGAAAATTCGGGATTTCTTTTTTTAAGACTTTATTCAAAATATACGTAATAAATAATTAATTAACAATAAGAATAGTAAGGCCTAATTCATACTAAATACATTGGACAGAATTAAATTTAAAATAATGAAGAGTAGATTTCACAATGTCACATTATAAAACTATCTCACTTTATTCTAAAGCTTATTCTTTGTACAGCAATAAGTAAAAACCCCTATTTCTATATGATTTTCAATAAGACAGAGAATATTTACCATCAACTAACATAAGTATTTGACATTAATCCTAAATACAATATATATCACTTAAAAAAACATAACATAACCCTCAGTCTTCACGTTCATCCACCATGACATATAAAAACCTGAATAACAAAGAATTACAAACAAAAAAATCATTACTAAAAAGTAGTAAAGAATTGTTATAGAAATGTCATAAAACAGTTCGAGTATTTGATGCTCAGATATATGTCACTATATTTGGGAAAACAACAGCATTTCAGCACAAAGTCCTTGTCTATGAGAATTTATACATTAACTATTTCACTTTTACTGATTACTGCCCAATTATCTTACGGTCAATTAAAAAGAACGACCAATCAAAGCATCACTGCCAACAAGGTTGCCAGCGTTGATATTGAGTTTGATTATGAAACCGAAATTGAACGATGGCCAGGAGGGCACATACAAATCCAGACGACCATCGAAATGACTAATGGTAACAGAAACATCCTTGAATCTTTGATAAAGGAGAAACGTTACGAAGTATTGATAAAAGAAAATGCAGGTAAATTAACTCTAAATTATAAAGAGTTTAAGCAGGGTCTTCGGGTTGGTGGATACGAAGTATTCGAACATATTACAGTTAAAGTTTTTGTTCCCGAAGAAGTCCAAATCAGCATAAATGGTACAGCTTATCAAGAAGCCAAAACAGATGATGCCGACGGATTAGCAAAAAGTAATTGATTTAGAACGTGTTTAACAAATTGCACAGTTTTCCAGTTGTCCTCCCTCCAAAGGGAGACATTGATCTGCTTTTTAGCTTATTGTCCCCCTTTGGAGGGGGCGAAGGGGGAGGAACGCTTAAAGGCTTTGTGCAATTTGTTACACACACTTTAAACAGCTTCTAAAAAATACGTCCTGATTTTTTTCTAAATTTGCATATTCTTCCATAAAAAGGAAGCTCAATACATGGTTAAGCAATTAGAATTGAAATTACTACCCAAGCAGGTAGTAGACGAAGCATACATCCGCAGGCAAGTTGCCACAATACTGAAAATTAACATCAACAGTATCTCTGCTATCGTCAAACGGAGGCGTTCTCTTGATGCCAGGCAAAGGAAAGTCTTGTTCATACTTCGACTTGATGTATATATAGATGAGACACCAGCGCCCTCTCCTACTCTATTATCAAATTTCCAGATATTACCCCCCAATGCTCCCAACGTCATTGTTGTAGGTGCTGGTCCAGCAGGTTATTTTGCTGCCTTACAATTGATTGAGTTAGGGCTTCGCCCAATTATATTCGACAGAGGAAAAGATGTACGAACCAGAAGGCGTGATCTCAGAGCAATACAGCAATTTGGCGAAGTCAATCCACATTCAAATTATTGTTTCGGAGAAGGTGGTGCAGGCACTTATTCCGATGGAAAATTATACACACGCTCCAAAAAACGAGGAAACTATATCCAGATTCTGGAATTATTAGTAGATCATGGTGCCAAATCTGATATTCTAATAGATGCACATCCACATATTGGTTCTAATAAATTGCCTGGTATTGTTCAGAATATCCGAAAAACGATAGAGCAGTTTGGCGGTCAGGTTCATTTTGATTCTCTAATTACTGACTTTATAGTAAAGGATGGTCATTTAAAAGGTGTTATTGTCAATGATGCAGATGAGTATTTGGCGAAAGCCACCATACTATGCACCGGACATTCTGCCAGAGATATTTTCAGCTTACTACACCAACACGGTATCCGCATAGAAGCCAAAGCTTTTGCTCTGGGGGTTCGGGTAGAACATGACCAACAACTGATTGACAAAATACAATATAGACAGACAAAAAGAGATGAGCATCTACCTGCATCTAGTTATCGACTGGCATGTCAGGTACAGGAACGTGGTGTCTTTTCTTTTTGTATGTGTCCTGGTGGACTTATTGTTCCTGCCGCTACGGCTCCCGGCGAACTAGTTGTAAATGGGATGTCCATGTCAAAACGAGATTCAAAATATGCCAATTCTGGTACAGTGGTAGCCGTTGAACCGGAAGATCTTAAAGACTATCAACATCACGGTGTTTTTGCCGGATTAGAATTTCAAAAAAGTGTAGAACAACATATATTTTCGGCTGGTGATGGCAGTCAGCAGGCACCCGCTCAACGCTTAATGGATTTTGCTCATGGAAAGCTATCGGATTCACTAAATGATACCTCTTACATACCTGGAATATATTCAGCTCCATTGCATCAGTTATTGCCAAAAAATATTGCAAAAAGGCTTAGACAAGGCGTACAGCTTTTTGATAAAAAAATGAAAGGCTATTTTACCAATGAAGCAAATGTAATAGGTTTGGAAAGTCGCACTAGTTCACCGATCAGGATACCACGTTCAAAAGAGACTTATATGCATGAAGGTGCAGAAGGCTTATTCCCCTGTGGAGAAGGTGCAGGTTATGCCGGCGGGATTTTATCAGCAGCCATTGACGGGCAAAACGTAGCCAAAGCTGTAGCACGTTTTTTAAAATAAACAAAACACATCACATGAAAGATATTTCAACAGTATTAGCTCGCGTATTTTTATCCTTGATCTTTTTGGCATCTGCTTTCAATAAGATCAGTAATTTTGAAGGCACTCAAGAATACATGGTAAGTAAAGGTATGCCAGCAACTAAGTTCCTCCTCATTGGCGCTATCTTATTGTTGGTCTTTGGTGGATTATCGGTCTTGCTAGGCTACAAAGCAAAAAAGGGCGCCTTATTACTCATCATTTTTCTAATTCCTGCCACCCTTATCTTTCATCGCGATTTCAGTCAACAAATAGAAATGATTATGTTCATGAAGAACCTGGCTATACTCGGAGGTTTGCTTATGATCTTTGCTAATGGCG
Source organism: Saprospiraceae bacterium (assembly GCA_020627965.1). GTDB lineage: Bacteria > Bacteroidota > Bacteroidia > Chitinophagales > Saprospiraceae > JAHDEO01. Next base: position 14,001 of record JAHDFX010000035.1, read on the forward strand.
CAGGGAAGTATAGTGTGGATGGTAGGTGATTTGTTATTGAGTATTAAGTGCTAAGACTGAATTAATTTACACTTATAAAGGCATCTTTTGTCAGCACTTTTTGTTCTTGAAATATTCACTATGCTCAGGCATAGCTCACATTTCAATGCCTCAATTGCTAACAAAACCTACTCTTTATTAGCAATAACTTAATTCAGTCCTAGCACTTAGAATTAAATAAATTAACTTAAATAAAAAAATCCCGAATCTTCATCATGAAAATTCGGGACGAACTTGTGCTTTTATTCACAAGTGCTTAAGTAAAGAGATAGTCACATTAACTGTTATTACTCATTCCATGTTCCATTAGCTGCATTACATGGTGCCGTACACTCTATAAATGTAGCATTTACATTTATCATTTCATTACATGCAGGATACGCTGGAATTATGCCATCCGGTGAAACACCTAGATTTCCATCATCTACTCCTGTGTAGCTTGCTGTAAACGTTTCCATTTGTCCATCTGTGTAGGTACCTGGGTCAATTGTTCCACTTGGTGTATAAGTAAAACTGCCATCAACTGCCGGCGTAATTTCTGTGGCACCAGACAAAGTAAAGGCTGCGTCAGCTAAGCAAATAACTGTAGTCGGTGCAAAAGTAATTTGTGGATAAGCACAAATATTTGAGATCGTTTCAGTCACGTTACCTGCTGCACCTGGGGCATTTGGTCCCTCAACTGTGATTGAATAACCTTCTCCATCATTATGGGTAAACATCAGATCAAAGCTTGTACCATTGTCTGTAAAGGCATCTCCTACATTTACACCATTTGCACCTGTTATTGCCTGCACAGTCCAGATTTCTCCAGCCGTAGTCCCATCTACTGTTACGACTTCATTAAAGGTTCCTATATTATCCAGTGTAACATTATTTCCGTCATTATTACAGGTACAAGGATCTGTAATAGATACCATATAATTTGCTGCAGCACAATCATAGTTTGCTGTAACTGGAAAATCACAATTAGCAGACACCTGGCAAAGTGCATTGATAGATACATTATCTATATACAGATTTGCCGTATTGGGTCCTGTCTCTGTTGCCTCCATCAATAAGGTTACTGTTCCTGTTGGTACGCCAGCCGCAATAAGATCTATAGGTCCAATCGAACCTCCTGCATCAGCACAACTCAGGGACGAAACAGTTACCCCACCTATAACAACATTAAAATCAATTGCAGCATTATTATCACAAGCTGTCAAATAATCATAAGTCAATTCTAATGAAGTACAACCTGCGGGGATAGTAATATCTTGAGTAATGGAGATATAAGATCCATCCCATCCGCCAAACCAAGCATCAGAGGTGCCATTCAATGTAGAATTAGAAACTCCAATCACTCCAAATGGATTTGGATTGGGTGTACCAACTGGCACTTCCTCCAACTCAGTCCAGGGAGCAATTCCATCCATAGTACCATTGGTTACAAGTTCACCAGAACCATTATCTACCAGACAACAATTTGGCGCACCTGCCACTCCATTATAAGTAACCGTATAGTTAGCAGTACCACTCATACCTGCTGCAACCGGGAAAGCCGGATTAGCAACATCAGGTGTAATCGTAACAGCTCCTGCACAATCGGCAGTTGGTGCTACAGTGGGTTCGTTACAGGTATTTTCATCTGCTACAGTCACTAGGTCAGTGACTACTAGTTGTGCCGGATCAGGGTAAACATTAACCGTAATAGTTCCACCATTCAGGGTAGTTGCCAATGGTGTCGTACCACAATCTACATTTAAATACAACACAACTGCTTCTGGGGCACATCCTGCTGGATTCGTCAATGTAATCGGACTGCTTGCAGGCGTACCTCCATAACCTCCTGTTGTCCATGTATAAACTACATCTGATGTTTCATCCACAACTAAGCCTAAACCAGCCAGATCACCATCAGCAGGTAAATTATAAGTTCCAATCGCTGCACAAATATCTTCTGTTATATCTATAGGAGTTGGTACGCTAGCCGGACAAATTAATACACAGCCTGATCCCTGACAAAGGCTGGTCAACTGAGTAGGAGTAGGATCACTACACTGACTTGCTGTGGTGCCGAATAACTGATTAGCCCAATAATTCTGTACTGCTGCCTGGTCTTCTGTAAACATGGACATACCTGCATCATTCGTATAATCCATAAAGTTTGCTGTAGGGGCAAAAGTTCCCGCTACACAGCCACTAGCCACACAACCAGTTGGTTCTCCACCTGTATCTGTACTGTGAGCTGGTGTATCCAAAACATCAAATGGTCCTGGCGGGTTCGTTTCTTGTGTACCACAGCCCCCTTGAAAGGTGTGATATAATCCCAGATAATGTCCAATTTCGTGTGTTAATGTTGCTCCCAGATTATAAACACCATTATCATCCAGATTACATCCAGCAGGTCCATCTACCCCACCAAAAGCTTCAGCACATACGGTGACTCCATCTCCATTAGCCGCTCCAGGAATACCATCGGCTATACCTAGGCAGTTACCATTAGTAACAAATATATTAAGAATACCATTCCAACCTGGCGCACCACTCGCACCTGTACTAGTACCACCTTCAAAAGCTCCTATTGTGATTGGTGGATCGCAGGCAGGATCAAGCCCCTGTGCATTACCTACTGGCGGAATAGCCAGACAAAAAGTAATACACGTTCCTGTGGAAGCTACGCTATTTCCTGCACCATCCTGATAAGCAGCCGGGCAAATAGCTTCTTGGGCTGAACCTGTATTGTCTCCATAAGAAGCATTTAAAATATCCAGCTGGTCTTGTACTTCCGTAAGTAAACATTGCTCATCTCCGCAAGTCAGTACACCAGGACCAAAGTGAAATGCAACTGGTATAACTATACTATTTGTACCATCGCAGGGAATTTGCCCTGACCTGTTCTCTGAAGGAATTTCATTTGCAGCTCTATTAAAGGCTGCATACGCAGGGTCATTTGCTATGCGGTATTCTACCGCTGGCATAGTTCCACATCTTTCTCCATTTGCTACAGCAGAATTCGTAAAATCAGGAATCGTTCCACTACGTTGAGCTTGTAGTTCTTTTTTTGATTTATGCACTTTCTGTGCATCAGCTACATTCCCAAATCCACATAGGAATATAAAAACATAGAAAAGTATTTTTTCCATAGTCAGTTTGTATTTACTTGTTTGTTTGTTTTAATCATTCAAGGAATGCAAAAGCATTTGAGCAGCTACAATCAGCAAACTTGTAACTGGCATTTCACATTATTGTGAATAATTATTTAAAATGTTTTTTGGTAAATAATAAGTGAGGCGAAAGTTTACTCAACTCGCCGCAAACATAGTTATTTTATTTTAAAAAACATCAAATCGTGACATATTAACACATTAAGATAATACTTAGACAACACTTGAAACATATTTAAAAAACAGAAAAACCAACAAGCGTTTAACATCCAAATCTTTACATTTGTGACATTTGATTAATATTTAAACCCTGTATCAAAAAGGAATTGATTTATGGAATTTTTTATCTTTTATTGTCTATAAAATGAGGTCTTTCGACAATTTATTTCTATAATTGATACAAATGAAAAAGCAATAATAGCAAATGACAAAAGATATACATATACCTCTGGAAGATACACTTCAAAAACACTTTGGTTACGCTTCTTTTCGGCCTTTACAAAAAGAGATCATTGAGCATATTATTGCTGGAAATGATGCTGTTGTACTTATGCCTACAGGTGGGGGGAAGTCTATGTGTTATCAATTGCCAGCCTTGGTTTTAGATGGTCTTACTTTGGTCGTATCTCCATTGATCGCCCTAATGAAAGACCAGGTTGAAGCCTTGCGTTCCAATGGTATTCAAGCTGCTTATCTTAACTCTTCTCTAAGCAGTGTAGAAGAAGCTGAGATTAATAATGATCTGCAAAATGGACTGATTAAACTACTGTATGTCTCTCCTGAAAGGCTATTTTCAGGTAGTTTTTTATCCTATTTGGGTACACTCAATTTGAAATTGATCGCTATTGATGAAGCACATTGTATAAGTAGTTGGGGGCATCATTTCAGGCCAGAGTACAGCAAGTTAGCTATTGTAAAAAAGCAATTTCCCGCAATTCCTTCAGTTGCTCTCACAGCAACTGCTGATAAAGCCGTTCGTTCCGATATTGGAGAATTATTGGGTTTGCACCAACCTAAATATTTCATTTCTTCTTTTGATCGTCCGAATTTGTCTTTGGCTGTTCTCCCTGGCAGAAAAAAATGGGAACAAATAGCTCAAATCGCTAATCGTCATCAAGATGAATGTGGCATTATATATTGTAGTAGTCGAAAAGGTACTGAAACCATTGCTGCCAAATTACAGAACGCTGGTTTTTCTGCCAATTTTTATCATGCAGGACTCAAGCCTGATGTACGTGATGCTGTTCAGAATGAGTTTATTGAAGGTACTACTAATATTATTTGTGCTACAGTAGCCTTCGGTATGGGTATTGATAAATCTAATGTACGTTTTGTAATTCACCATAATTTGCCTAAGAATCTGGAAGGCTATTATCAGGAAATTGGGCGTGCTGGGCGAGATGGGCAGCCTGCCGAAACGATATTATTTTACAGCTATGCCGATGTGCAAACACAATTAAACTTTATTGAAGATATTGATAATGAACAATATCGACAAATCCAACTGGCAAAGCTTGACAGAATTAAGGAATACGCAGAGGCACAGGTATGCAGGCGAAAAATTCTACTCAGTTATTTCAGTGAAACGCCTCCAGACAAGGATTGTGGAAATTGTGATGTTTGCAAAAATCCGCCTAAGTATTTTGATGGTACAAAGCTTGCTCAGATGGCGCTTTCTGCTATTTACAGAAGTAAAGAAAAAGTCGGTATCACTACGCTTGTTGATATACTTAAAGGCGCTTACTCCCAATCAGTCAGGGAGCATGGCTACGATCAGATAAAAACCTTTGGTGTGGGGCGTGAAACGACTAATTTTGCCTGGGTTTTATATATTCAGCAATTTATTCAACAGGGTGTTCTCGAGCTTGACTATAAGGATAGCTACAGACTTAAATTAACCTCGATCAGTCAGGATATTTTATTCAACAACAAATCGGTACGCCTGGTCAATTATGATACGATCAAAGAACGTCAGGCAGAACAGAAGAAGGTAAAAATCAAGCCTGTTAAAATTGCATTGGAATATGATGATGCGCTCTTTGCTGCATTACGTGGTTTAAGAAATGATATTGCCAGCAAAATAGGTAAACCATCTTATGTCGTCTTTAGCAATGCCAGTCTGGAAGACATGTCAGCTCGCATGCCAGCTACTATTCAGGAGTTTATGCAAGTCAATGGGGTCGGGCAACATAAAACCCGCCAATACGCTGAAGCTTTCATTCGATGTATCGATGATTTTACAGGAAGAAACCCCATGCCACTAGATGTTTTGAACTTTGAAGAAAAGTCTCAAAAAACAGTCAAAAAGGCGAAACCTAAATCGACGAAAACGCCAACTCATCTGATCACCTGGAAACTATATGAGGAAGGTTATGATCCGGAAGACATATCCCTTCAACGCCAATTAGCCCCTACTACTGTTTATACACATTTAGCCCGACTCTTAACAGAGGGATATGAGGTAGATATTTTCAAATTAGTGAGTGAAGAAGAGCTGGAAAGTGTAAAGAAAGCTGTCAAAGAGTTGGGTAGAATGGACATGTTAAAACCCTATTATGATTACCTTGAAGAACAAATTAATTATGGGAAACTGAGAGTAGCACTGGCTCATATATGGGAAACTTCAGGCTAATATTCGCTATTGATTCGCTGTATCAGCATAGTCATCATTCTTTTGTCTAGTTCTGTAGCTCTTTCTGCATAAGCATTGTATTCTTCTATTGTAAAAAGCCCTACAACCAAACCTTTAATCAGGCTTCTTAATCGCTTATCTTTTTGTATTGTATACTCAACATATTCAGTTTTCTTGTCTTTTGAGAACGTAGCAAAAGGTACTTTATATTTTTGAATATGGTTTTCAAATACTATAATTAATAGATGATGTTGAAATTTCAAAATGGGGCGAAGCGTTTGATTTTGAAACTGTTCGTCAAAAGATGTTTGGTCACTGACCAAAGCTTTATCGATTTTGGATCGAATACCCAATAATTGCTCTGTTCTCATTCTATGCAAGTAAACAGCACGAATCAATAACTGTTCAAATAATTGAAGCAACTATTTTGCGACCATTAAAAGGATTAGGTGAATTGGAATAAGGAATGACAAAAAAAGAGCGTCCCAAATGGAACGCTCCAGATATTTTATCTATTACTTACAACTTCTATTGCTTCACAAATCTTACGACTTCTGTTCTCCAATCTTCTCCCTGAACATACAGGTAATAGGTTCCCATACTCAGGTTGGCTGATTCTACATCAAGTATATTTACTCCCTCATTTACATCAACAGAACGCTGAGATACTACACGACTCAATACGTCCGTGACCACCATCTGAACATCTGACTCGTAAGTACTTGCTGTAAAACGTATTTTAGCATTTCCTCCTTTAACCGGATTTGGATAAACATTAGAAACACTTACATCATTTGCACAAGAAGCACTAATGGTCAATGCTTCTGAGTATTCAAAGTAACCGCCAAAATCAACCATTTTCAGACGATAGTAGTTGTTCGGTTGAATTTGTCTGTCTGTGTATTCATAAGAAGCACCAGAAACTGAACTTCCTATACCATTGATAATGCCAAGAGTTTCATAATTAACACCATCGTTACTTTTTTGCACTTCAAAATGAGAAAAATTTGTTTCTGTTAATGTTGACCAGTTCAGTTCTGCTTCACAATTTCGTTCGCTGGTATTAAATTCAACCAATTCTATCGGTAACGGCTGTATGCAAGAACTAAAAGAACAAACAGTGTAAGAACCTCCATCTGTATCGCTCACATCAGTGAAAATAATTTCGAGTTCATCAACTCTACCAGGAAAGCAAATGTCAATTACACCACGAAGCGAATTGTTTATATTTAATATAGGAGGGTTACACTGAGAAGTAAAGACATTATTTCCATCATAAACAGGGCATAATACCTCTATCCCGTCATAAGGAAAAGAAAAATCATCTGTTGTCAAGGTGTAAATAACGCCTTCTAGAGAACCGTTTATAGTTACTTGATCATTTCTGTCTAAATCTACAAAACGGAAACAAAAATCATCAACTGGCCCGCCAAACGAATATGTTGTTGTCATACTTCCATCAGCTCCATTAGCAATATCAAGGAAGCCTAGCTTTGGTCCGATGCAGCCAGCAAGGTGTTCATCATTAATTTGATTTTCATCTACCGATGCACCTCCCGCAAAAGTAGTACTCATTGTAATTGCCTGTCCATCAACAGTTAGAACTGCTGCATTTACAACATTTGTTGCATCATCTGGTGTATCATCTAAAGAAGCAAAGTCTGCGATTTCTTCTCCAAATTGACAATCCGGATTTATTTGTGCTAACAATGTCATAGGCGTTAATGCCAAAGCGAGAAAAAGTGGAAAAAGTTTGTAATTTTTTTTCATGGCTTTTGATTTATAGTTTAGATAATTAGGTAAAAGGTCTGCATGTCATAGGCTTATTAGCCTGAAGTATCTCCCATTCTAGCTTTCGTTCTTTGGATTAACATATATAAAGTAAATGTAATAAAAAATTATTATAAAATCGTATTTTATATGTATAAAATACAACATTTGTTTTACGGATGGGTAAGTCCTGGTTTTTTCAACTCAAAGCAACTAAATACATAATAATCCTTTCACTATTCTTTCAAACAACTTATTATTGATACTTATAATACCAAGATGTCTAAAAGTAATCCAAAGTTGCACTCATATAACAAATTTTTTACTTGTGATTTTTAAAAATCTAATAATCAATGCCTTAGTATAAAAAATATTTTTTTCAAGTCTTCAAACAAAGACAGTGTGACGGAGTAAAAAGCTTCTTTTTCTACAAAAAAATCTTATCTTAATGTAAATTAAGTACACTGTGTAAAAAGTATAAAATATCTAGCCTTGAGTCAAATTATAGTGATTACCCTGAGCGTTCTTGTATTATTACTCATTCGTCCCATTACAATATTAATTCATGAAATGGGGCATAGTATACCTGCTTTACTATTTACAAAGAAAAAAGTATCTGCTTATATTGGGTCTTATGGCGAGCAGGATTATAATGTCAGGCTCAATGCCGGGCGGCTCAGTATATATTTAAAAACGAATCCTTTTTATTGGGACAGAGGGCTTTGCTCGCATGGAGAAGTTCCTAGTGTAGACAAGCACATTATTGTTGTTCTTGGCGGGCCAATGGCTTCATTGATTATGCTTATTATCTGTGCTGTTACTATGATGTCAGGTTCAGTATCTGAGTGGGTTCGTTTTGTTTCGGCTTTTTTTATGTTTTCCTTTATTTTCGACTTTTATCTCAATATTATTCCAGATAACCGTGTTATTTCTATGGCAGATGGCTCCGTAACTTATAATGATGGAAAACAACTCAGGCAACTAATACAAATAAGACCAGTATATGAAGAGATCAAACAGGGCGAAGCGCTTATTAAAGCCGAAAAGCATCAGGAAGCCCGCAACTTATTTACAAAATTGATCGAATCTGGTCATAAAAGTGAAGTCGTGTACCGTTTTGCTATATATCTCGCCCAATTCCAAAACGATCATATTGCTGTTGCCGACTTATTTGCAGAACTCAGGCAAATAGGCAATCTTGATGATAATGATTATATAAATATAGCTCATCAACATACATTGAGAAATGACTATGCTGTGGCAATAGAGTTTCTCAATAAAGCCGTTCAGATCAACCCTGAGAATCCTTTGATCTACAATAACAGAGGGTATATTTACAACTTAATGGGAAACTATCAAAGAGCTATTGTCAACTCAGATATAGCCATTAAAATGGTGTCGGATTTTGCCTATCCGTATAATAACAGAGGTTTCGCAAAGATCAAACTTGGTCAGGTAGAAGAGGGATTAAGGGACATAAAAAAATCTATAGAATTAGACACCAAAAATGCATACGCACATCGCAATCTTGGCATTTATCATTTCGATAAAGGGGAATTCAATAAAGCATTAGCAGCTTTTGAAAAAGCCTGGGAATTGGATAAAGAAACGCACTTACTTGAACAATACCTGAAAGAAACCAGCAGCAAGATCAATACATGATCTAACTCAATATTTCCACCATCTTCATCAATTGTTGATTAATATCCTGATGATGTTTTATAGCCTGCCCAAACGGTGTCAATTGAATTTGATTATTGACCATTCCCACCATAGTGCTGTGTTTGCCTGCTAATAGTTCCTCTACAGCAGCCACACCGAGCCTGGAAGCCAATACCCGATCAGCACAGGTCGGACGTCCACCTCGCTGCACATGCCCTAGTATTGTTACCCGAATTTCATAACCATCAAAACGTTCCTGCACTTGTCGTGCAATATCAAATGCACCACCTGCATCATCTCCTTCTGCAACCACCACAATACTGGAGTTTTTCTTCTGTTCGTGATTTCCTTTTAATGTTTCCACCAAATCATCAATATTAGTCTTGCTCTCAGGAATCAAAACAGCTTCGGCTCCTGTTGCAATACCCGTACGCATAGCTATAAAACCAGCATCACGCCCCATTACTTCTACAAAAAACAGACGATCATGTGCGTTAGCGGTATCTTTGATTTTATCAATAGCTTCCATTGCTGTATTTAAAGCAGTATCATAGCCAATGGTATAATCCGTACCATAAATATCATTATCTATGGTTCCTGGTACGCCTATAAAGGGGATACTCTGTTCTCCAGTAAATATTTTAGCTCCGGTAAATGTACCATCTCCACCAATAGCGACGACGCCTTCTATTCCATGCTGTCTCAGTTGTGCGGCTGCCTTTTCTCTTCCTTCCTTAGTCCGAAATTCTTTACTACGGGCAGACATCAGTATTGTCCCACCCTTTTGTATGATATTGCTAACAGAATGGCTTTTTAAATCTACAAAATCGCCAGCAATCATACCGGCATAGCCACGCTTGATACCTATGACTTCTTCCACTCCCATAGATAAAGCAGTACGTACCACTGCACGAACACAGGCATTCATCCCCGGCGCATCGCCCCCCGAAGTAAAAACAGCAATTTTTTTCATGATCTTAATTATAAATATCGTCTACGCACAGTTTTAATAAAGCGTTTTGCCTGTTCGAGCTTGGCATCATCCATCCACTGATGTTTATCAATCAAATTACCTTCAATATAAGCTCTGGCTTCCTCCATACTACTCATATTATTCAAAGTGTCAATGGCTTCATCAAATGAAGAGACATCTTTACCAAATAATTCATTGATAACCAAAAACTTATCAGCTACTCCCCAGGCACGTTTCAAATTAGATAAAGGACGCTGACTAATTTTCTGCGAAAGGTCTTTTGTAGCTTCTTGCTCAAACAATTCATTGTAGGCTTTGTTCGCAGCAGGTGCAGCAGACGTGTTACGAGCTTTCGGAAGCTCAAAATCATACTTACGAGGTTTGGGTTTCTCTTCTTTTACTTCTTGTGCCTGCGGTGGCGGTGGTGGTGCTGCTTCTTTCTTTTCTACCACAGGTTCCGGTTTTTCTACAACAGGTGCTGGCGGTGCGACGGGTTTGGGCGCAGGTACGGGCTTATTTATTTTCTTTGTCGTTGCCTTCACTTTATCTTTCTTCGATTTTTTTGCAGGCTTTTCCACTACTGCCGGTGCCTCATTGTACCAGAAGCAATCATATAAATTGGAAATATAATCCAACATCAATTTCTTTTCGATGGGGCTAATCTGTCCATCATCCTGAATCCCCTGATATAACAGGTTGATCTTCTCTAAATACGTTTTCGCTTTTTTAATATCCATTCTTATTCAGTATTGTTTGTTCTCCAATGTCAACTATAGTGCCATTTATTTTTTATCTTGCGACTCGCAAAAATACCATATTTTCAAGACAAGCGTATGTTCTTAGAACCACATTTTAAAAATCAACGCAGCGGATGGATAGAAGTTATCTGCGGCTCTATGTTTTCCGGCAAGACAGAAGAACTGATTAGAAGGCTTAAACGTGCCCGAATTGCTAATCAACGTGTAGAGATTTTCAAGCCAAAAGTTGATACACGTTATGATGAACAAGAGATCGTATCACATGACCGCAATCAGATCACTTCTACTCCAATAGAAAATTCCCGGGCTTTGTTGATGTTGACTGAGGGTGCAGATGTTGTAGGGGTAGATGAAGCACAATTTTTTGACAAGGATCTGCCAGAAGTATGTGAAGAGTTGGCTTTACGTGGAATTCGGGTTATTGCAGCGGGGCTAGACATGGATTTTAAAGGTCAGCCTTTTGGTCCTATGCCCCATTTATTGGCTGTAGCCGAATACATAACTAAGGTACATGCTATTTGTCAGCATTGTGGGAATCTGGCCACTCATTCTTACAGATTGGTATCCAATGATGCTAAAGTAGTGCTTGGCGAAAAAGAAAGTTATGAGCCACGTTGCCGAACTTGTTATCAAATGGGTAATATTCTTGACTTTAATCCAAAGCAAAAAGAAGAGAAAGCGTCTTAATGGGTAGAAAATCGACGGATAAATTACGCATCAATAACCCAACAGTTAAGTCTAAGTGGATTGATAAGCTTATGCCCTTATTTATGCAAGGTAGTTTGCATGATAAAACAATGGATGTCATAGCTCAGAAAGCCGGAGTAAGTAAGGCAACCTTTTACAAATATTATGCCTCTAAAAAAGCTGTATTATGGGATGTCGTTCAGGCAAAAGTTAAATTAATAGCCGTTTTCCATCATCAACTTCTTGAAGAAGAAAAAGATTATAAAGAGCGATATTTCAATGCTTTGCAAACAGTATCTAAAGAATTAACTGGTATATCCAATTCTTTTTTAATATACCTGCAAAAACAACATCTTGAAATTTGGCAACTTATTGACGACCTGCTTCAATTAAGCATAAAATTATTGGGGCATTTTTATGAAGAAGGCGTAAAAAACGATCAGGTGTCAGAACATCTGGATACCAATGTATTAGCAGCAATGGACAGTATATTTCTGACCAGCCTGATGAACCCTCAGTTTCTTGTCGAAAACAATATCCCCCTGGAAACGTTTATTGAACAATATTTTTTAGTGAAAAGCAAAGGAATTTTTAAAGAGAAAAAATGAGTAATTTTCATAAACTGCGTGTCGCAGAGGTAAAAAAAGAAACACACGATACAGTTTCATTAAGTTTTGAAGTACCTGCCGATCTAAAAGTTGCATATAATTATAAGCATGGTCAATACCTGACACTCCGTTTTCAAATGAATGGACAGGAAGTCAGAAGAGCTTATTCTTTTTCCAGTAGCCCGTCCACTGATAATATGCCTACTGTTACTATCAAACGTGTAAAAAAAGGTTTGGTATCCAACTATATTAATGACAACATAAAAGCTGGCGATGAACTTGATGTAATGATACCTAAAGGTCGTTTTACCAGCGCTCTCAACCTTGACCAAAGTAAGCATTATTATTTATTTGGCGGAGGTAGTGGTGTCACGCCGCTGATGTCTATACTAAAAACAGTCCTAGAGGAAGAACCTAAGAGTAACATTTACCTTCTATATGGTAATCGTGATCTGGAATCCGTCATTTTCAAAGAAATTCTGGATAGCTTACAAAATCGTCATAGTGGGCAGCTATTTGTAGAGCATACACTTGACAATCCTCCCAAAGTAAAAGAAGGTGGATTAATGGGTGTGTTCAAAAAAGCCAAACTGAACTGGGATGGTTTAGTTGGCCCGATTGACCGACAAAAAATCAAGGATTTTTTATCTAAGTATCCGACCAATAATAAAGAAAGTGAGTACTTTATCTGTGGTCCTGGCGGTATGATGGATATTACTAAAGCCACGTTGAATCAACTGGAAATTGATAATAGCAAAGTCCATCTAGAAGTTTTTAGCAGTATTCAACTACCTCACGAAGATAAAGCTGTAGCTACTGTTGCTGCTGGCGAAGGTACGCAGGTTACTGTTCACATGAATGGCAAAACACATGTTGTAAATGTGGGTGCAAAGGAAACCATTGTAGAAGCTATGATGCGTATTAAAATGGATCCGCCATATTCTTGTCTTAGTGGTGCCTGTGCTACTTGTATGGGTAGAGTCATGAAAGGTAAAGTAGAAATGGACGCCTGCTTTGCTTTGGATGATGATGAAGTTGCAGATGGTTATGTATTAACTTGTCAGTCTCGTCCAACAACGTCAGATGTAGAGCTTACTTTTGATATTGATTAGACTTTATTCCTGGAAATACACACGTTTTACCCTACTCGAAATATTAGTAAATACTTCATAGGGTATTGTATGGAGTTCTTTGGCTAAGTCCTGTACAGGTTTTTCTTTTCCAAAAATAATAACTTCGTCTCCTTCACGTGCTGTAGGTATCTCCGTAATGTCAACCATGCACATATCCATACAAACATTGCCAATAGTTGGAGCCATTTTCCCATGAATAACAACACTCCCTTTCCCCTGGCTCAATTGTCGTAGATAACCATCGGCATAACCAATACTAATTGTTGCTATGCGCATTGGTCTTTCGGCTTTCCCTATACGTCCATAACCTATAGTTTCACCTTTGGCAATATCTTTTATTTGAGATATAGTAGCTTTTAAGGTACTAACAGTTTCCAATTCTTCCTGTATGTCGGTTGCACCTATTCCATAAAGTCCGATACCCAATCGCACCATATCCATCTGATGTTCGGGGAATCGGCAAATGCCCGCCGAGTTCAGTATATGCCGCATAGGTCGATACGACAACCCTTCGACCAACTGTTCATACATCTGTTTGAATTGCTCAATTTGCTGAAGTGTAAATTCATCATGGCCTGTCTCATCACTAGCTGCCAGGTGAGAAAATATCGAATTTATTTTCAGGTTGTTATTTGCCTGCAAAACTTGTCCCAATTTAGCTAGGTCGTCTATTTCAAAACCCAAGCGGTTCATACCTGTATTTAGATTGAGGTGTATTGGCAAAGTATAGCCTGACAAATATCTCTCCAGATATTTGAGCAATTTATCCAATATATCAAAGCCATAAATTTCAGGCTCTAACTGATGCCGTAACATAGCTTCAAACCCAGCTTCTTCCGGATTCAATACTAGTATTGGCAAATGAATGCCCGCTTGTCGCAATTCTACCCCTTCATCAATATAGGCAACAGCCAGATAATCCACTTGTTTAAACTCAAGCAGGCGTGCCACTTCATCGCTACCGCTTCCATAGGCTGCTGCTTTGACCATTGCCATCACTTTTGTTTCAGGTTCTAAAAAACGGCTGAATACATTTAAATTATGAATAAGTGCATTTAAATTGATCTCAAGTATGGTTCGATGTGCCTGACGTTCCAGAAGATCAGCAATACGTTCAAAGCCAAAACTCCTGGCACCTTTCAATAAAATACTCTCATGATTGAAATCTATGTCAGGGATAACTTTTTTCAAGGCTTCCGTTGTACTAAAAAAACGATAATCTATATTTTGTAAATACTTTTTAATATTGCTGACCTCCTCTCCTACCCCAATCAGCCTATTGATCTTTTTCTTCTGAATGAGTTCAGCTACATAGCGATAAAGTTCTTCTGAAGACAATTTGCTTTGCTGTATATCAGATAAAATAAGTGTAGCGGGCTGGCTTCCTCTTTGTTGTTCGAGAAAATCTAATGCAATCAGCAAGGAACTCAAGTCATTGCTATAACTATCATTAATTAATGTACAATTATTCAGGGCGGCTTTTAGTTCCAGTCGTAAAGGAACTGTTTTCAGGGTTTTAATACGTTTTGCAATAATTGTATTATCATAGCCCCAGTACAGCATCAATAGCCAGCAATGCACGATATTTTCCAGATAGGCATCATCTGTGAACGGCGCTTCTATCTCTATTGCCTGTGCTTTATGAGGCTGTGCCAAAGGTCTGTACAGGGCTTTTAAGGTAGTTTGTCCTTCTGCTTTGCTGATAGATATAATTTGTAAATTGGCAGATTTTTCGGTACTCCAAAATAGCTTTTTTACATTTGGTAACCTGTGAACTGCTTTATCTATAATACCATTATCAGACCGGTAGATCAGCAATTCGCAATTCTCAAACAGCTTTAATTTTTCCTGTAATTTTTCTTCCTGACTGCTGAAACCTTCACTATGTGCTTCACCAATATTTGTCAGTAAGCCTATTTTGGGTCTGGTAATATCAGCTAGTTTTTTCATTTCTCCCTTACGGGAAATACCTGCCTCAAAAATACCCAGTTCGTGCTGTTTATTAATCTGCCAGACCGAAAGAGGTACGCCTATTTGAGAATTATAACTTTTAGGGCTTCTAACGATATTTCGCTCCGCCCGCATCAATTCATACAACCACTCCTTGATAATTGTCTTACCATTACTACCTGTAATCGCAATGACAGGCAGGTCAAAGTTTTTTCTATGCTGTATGCTTAAATTTTGTAATGCAGTAAGCGTGTTTTCTACCTTAAAAAAATAAGCATCGGAGCAATTAGTCTGCCATTCTTCCTCTACTCTATTCACCACAAAGTATCGGACACCTTTTTGGTAAGCATTACTAATATAATCATGTCCATCACTCCTTAATCCCTGTAAGGCAAAGAATAAAGCCCCTCCTGGCAGGGATATTTTGCGGCTATCAAATAATAATTGAGTAATTTCTGTTTCCCTTATCAAATCATTCGGACTTTCTGCTCCGATTATTTTTATGATCTGATAAATAGAATAGGACATATAGAAAGGAATCTAGCCGATGGTTCATGGTCGATAGTCGATAGTTGTGTATTAGTCTACACATTTACCATTGACTATCGACCATGTATCCTCGACTTCCAATTAGTTTTTACTGATTACTAGAACCTACTACACGAACTTCAGTTCTACGATTTTCCTGATGCTTCAATTCAGTACATTTCACACCATCTACACATTCATTCACTGGCTGAGATTCTCCGTAACCTCTTGCTTCGATACGACTTGTTTCGATACCCTTTTCCTCCAAAGCTTTCTTTGTTTCCTTTGCACGACGCTCAGATAACATTTGATTGTATTCTGCTGGTCCACGAGCATCTGTGAAAGAAGCCACTTCTACCAGTACCGTTGGATTTACCTCGAGCAAATTGTAAATAATATACAATTCATCTTTGTATAATTCCTGAATAGGTGCCTTGTCGAAATCGTGATATAATTTTGGAAAAGACAATGGGCGTGGTGGTGGATTTGGGAAAGGCTGTGTAGGCTTAGGATCAACCACAACTACAGGGTCTTCTGTTTTTACAGGTACTGGTGATAATTGTAATTCAGACTGAATCGTTTCGGAGCTTGTCAGTCCTCTCGTACATACATTGCTGGTATTGGTCAGATAGCCTGTTTTTTGTCCTTTAATCAGGTAACAACAATTACCTTTAAGATCAAAAGCGTATTGTCCGGCTATATCGGTTTTCATAGTTTGTACAGGCTCGCCACAATCATTGGTAACGATCAATTCTACATTAGATAATACCTGTGTTCCGCTGATAGCTTTACCCATCAGCTTAAATTCAAGTGGTCGGTCTAAGGGGATATTGACAAAAAGTCTATCTCCACTATTAAAACCTTTGGTCGAACCTGCGGCAGAATTAGCGGTGTAAGTTTCTTTATCTGCTTCAAAACGGCAGGTTCTGTCTAATGGCATTTCAAAATAAACCTTACCGTCTCCGCCCGTTCTTAGTGGTCCTCGCTTACTGCAATTCATATCAACTTTAGCATCTTCCAATGGCTGACCAGTATTTTTATCGTACACCAATAATTCTACATCTACAGCCTGACGCTGGAACATATACAGATCATCATTTCCAACACCTCCTTCACGATTTGAAGAATAAAATCCAATGCTTTTGTCTTCACTAAGCACCAAACTAAAATCATCGTTGATACTATTGATAGGTGCGCCCATATTGATAACAGGACTCCATGAATTATTAACATTTTTGGTATAATGAATATCTAGTCCTCCCATACCTGCATGCCCGTCAGAAGCGAAGTAAAGCGTTCCATCATCATGAATGAATGGGAATATCTCATTACCCTCTGTATTGATACCAGGAACATAAGCATTCATATTGATAGCTGGTCCCCAACGTCCATTTTCAAGGTTCGTTGTATATAAATCCATTCCCCCTGTACCACCAGGCATATCAGAAGTAAAGTACATGGTAGAGCCATCCGGTGTGATCGTAGGATGAGCTACAGAGTATTCACTACTATTGAATGGCATGCCTTTAATATTGGTCCATTCATTATTTTCCAGTCTTGCAGTAAATATTTTTAAGCGAGTAACCCCTTCATTATCTTTACCAAGTTTACCCTTTTTACTGACATCATTTCTGGTAAAATAAATTCTGTTTTGCTTCTTATTGAAACTCACTGGCCCATCATGGAATTTGGTATTAATTTTTGAAGAGTATTTAACTGGTACTTTAAAAGCATAACTTTCATCACCAACTATTGGTTCTATTTCAGCATAATACAGTTCTAAAAAAGGATCACCTGTCCAGGTATGAATACGACGAATTGCAGCCCCTCTGTCTCTTTCGGAAGTAAAAACGATTCCCTGGCGAAAGAAACTTGCTCCAAATTCATCCAGAGAAGTATTGACATCTTCTACCTGCTGAGTGCGGTAATAATCTGCACTACTGGTTTTGAACTCATTAACGACTTCTTCTTCACAGGCATTGCGCAATAGTTGTCCACGTTCATCGTCTGGTACTTCATTGGAATATTCTTTAAACCATTTATCAGCCTGCTCACATTTATCGGTAGCCTGTAAAGCCTGGGCATAATAAAGTTTATGAACAGGTTTTGCTTCCGGCAAACGAACAACCTGACCGTACCAATAGGCTGCCTCACTCATATTACCGATTTTCCGGTAAGAATCAGCTACTTTGATCTTTGCCTGAGGAATTTCTCTTTTATCCAAAACATCCAAATAATACTGGATAGCTTTCTGATAATTCAGGGCTTTATAATACTTATTTGCCCTTTCCAATTTAGCTCGCTGTGCCTGTGTATTTGTAATACATACAAAGCACATCAGACAAGTGAATATTAAGAGTTTGAATCTCATTTTTAAATTTATTAGAAATATCGTGGTGTTACAATTTTATCTTTACTATAATCCAGATCGAAACCGATCATTACTTCGTAAGAACCAGAGGTAGTATCTACGATCTTGCTAAGAGGAAAATCGTAAGCTGCTCCAATACGCAAGCCATTTTTCATCATGATCTGTATCCACAGATCAACAGAATCATAGGAACTTTCGTCTGAAAAGCCTTCAAAAGCTGAACGGAAAGAAGTACCTATCCAAAATTTTTCATGAAACAGCAGAGAAGCATCTATATCAAATTCTGTTGGTGCAGAAACGCCCAATCCTGACTCACGAAATTCTCCGAACAAACCAACATTTTTTACTAAGAAAGAAGGTCTGAAATGAACGGCATCGCTAAGTCGGATAACAACACCTCCCATCGCATAATAATGACGATACTGACGAGCAAACAGGTTTTCCGAACTAGGATCAATATTATCTCTTCTCAAGTCAGGATCAAGAATATGTGGGACAGAAGCCCCGAAATAGAAAGATTTGGTATGAAAATACAAACCCGCACCAAAATTAGGCAGCCACAAACTACGAACTCCATTTTCATCTCCGGTGAAAGCCGGATCATTAGTATTTTGTAAGGTCAGTTTAGTGAAGTCTGCTCTCCAATTATATACCCCTCCCTGCAAACCAAGCGCTAACTTTCCTTTTCCTACAGGAATTCGGTAAGCATATTGGGCATGAACGCCTACCTGCTTGGTGGGACCCAACTGATCCATGCTAGCACTAATTCCGAAACCTACACGCTTTTCGCGAATAGGTGTATGCATAGTAAAAACCTGAGTAATTGGTTTTCCTTCATTATCATTGAAACCTAGCCATTGATCTCGATGCAGGATGTTGAAGCTCATATACTCTTTACTTCCCGCATAGGCAGGATTATAAGACAAAGTATTGAACATATACTGCGTCAGCATGGGGTCTTGTTGACCATAGCAGTTCCAGCTTATGGTGAATATCGCTAAAAATAATATCAGCGCTTTTTTCATAATGATCGTTTTATTTGACATTTTGAATCATCGTTGTAATTGGACATAGCCATGGAAACTATTGCCATTGCCATCATCAAGAATATAGAAATAAGTGCCATCAGGTAAATCCTCTCCGTTCCATGTACCTCCCCAGTCATTCTGATAATCTTTGGCTGCATAAACCAAATTACCCCAACGGTTGAAAATACTTAATTTATGATCGGGTACTCTTTCCAGGTTTTCTATAAAAAAGACATCGTTGATGTTATCATCATTAGGCGAAAAACCTGTGTATACTGTAAATGGCGCTTCAGTACAGGCAATGTCAAAATACACTGTTGCAAATTCTCCATTATAGGACTGATCTACAACCAAATACAATAATGAATCTGTACCACAAAAACCCGTTTCAGGAACATAACTAATGGTATTATTAGAGTTGAGTGTTGCGGTACCATTTTCTGGCAATATGGCTATATCGACCAGATTTATACCAGCTGCAATGGTATCATTAGCCAATACATCAACCACAATAGAATCATTCTGATCCAGAAAAACCTCATCATCCACTACTACAGGTGGCGGCAGTGGTGTTGGGTCTACCATGATGGTATAAATAAGCGTATCACAAGCAAGTGTTACCGGATCACAGGCTTCTACACAAATAATGTCAGTACCCGCAGTAAATCCTGATGTATATGTAAAACAAGCTTCTCCTGGATTGAATACAGCAGCTCCGAAAGTCAACTGTTCACAAGCCAGATTTGTAATCTCTAGCGGTGTATTAAAACCAGGCACCTCCGGACATATTAATCTAGACTCATTTTCCATCAAAACAATAGTAGGTGCTATGATTGTATCCGGTTCGGATAAGGAAGTATACTCAAGCTGTGAACTGTAAGCCTTTGTGCCAATCAGACAACAAAATAGCAATACACACAAGCAGCATAATTTTCTCATGCTTTTCAATATTTAATTTCCAGTAATTTCGGGATTATTATTAACTGGATGATAAATTGGTTTATACTAAAAAAGTAAAGGTAAAGTTAATTTGCAAAGCCCCAAAGTTAATGCTACAAAAATATTCAACATAAATACGAAAATATGATTTTGAGACCTCTGGCGAGGTCGTATTGGTTTCTGCCAGCTCTTTACAGATTAAGGAAAAACTAATTTGTAAAAAACGAATAAACTGTTCCTTTAAATGCCTAATAAAAAGCTTCATCTTGTGGATATAATTATTTCATGCTCGAAAAACACTAATTATGAAACGGTTTTCTTTACTAGCTTTCGCTTTTCTTTTTTGCTTTAGTAGTCTTGTAGCTCAGAATACTTGCCTGCCAGGCGGGATTACTTTTACCTCTCAGGCACAAATTGATAATTTTAGAGTAAACTACCCTGATTGTACAGAAATATTAGGTGATGTAGATTTTCTCACTGTCAGTAATGTTGATAGCCTTGTTGATATAGAAAACATAAATGGTAGTGTATATTTTAATACAGGCTGTTTTCCTCTTGATGTTTCATCATTTAGCAATCTTTATAAAATTGGGGGTGATGTTACCTTTGATAATGGGAGATTTATCAACGGTTTCCCTGTTTTAGATAGTATAATGGGGCAGCTTTTATGGGAAGGACAGCCCGTCTATGGTGAATGTACAGACATAAATGGAGACTTTCCGGCTCTAAGGTATGCTGGGAGTATAGTCGTAAGTCCTTATGCAAGGGAAAGTTTTGCTCCCGATGATTTTCCTGTCTTGGAACGTGTAGAAGGTAACTTATCTTTAGGTTCTGCTTATTATGATGAAATAAATGACTTTAGCTACGGTATTGGGTTTCTAAATTGTGCAAGTTGCTGTGAGTTTGCTGCCCTTAAATATGTTGGTGGATCACTAAGCATTAAAGCGCCTGAAGCTATAGAAGCATTTAATATGCTGGATACTATTGGAGGTAACTTATCTGTAAGAACACATTCACTTATCGGCATATCGGAAGATCATGACATTACAGGTTTCGAACGCCTTAAATTCATTGGCGGAAACCTACATTTTTATGAAAGCGGAGAAATTTCATGGTTCTCTTTTGCTTCTGTAAACTTGTCAACAGGATTAGATTCTTTAAATACCATTCAGGGCGATATTAGCGCCAGATTCATGCACATAGAAAGCTTTGGTTTGAATCAATTAGAACAATTAGGCGGATTATACATGTATGAGTCATCAGCCAATACTAATGACCCATTACCTGCTTTTAGTCAGTTAAGTACTATTGGCAATGTATTTATTCTCTTAGACCATAGTTTTTCTTCCGACTTTAATCACTTCAGATTACAGAACATTACAGCAATTGAAAATAACCTTGAGTTATTGAGTGTTCCGAGTCCAAATAACTTTGTAGGTTTCGACAATCTTACCTCCATTGGCGGAAGTTTGATAGTAGATGCTGATTATTGGAGCTACCCTTCCAATTTCCAGAATTTTGAAGGTCTTAACAGCCTCACCTCTATTGGACAAGACTTACAGGTAACGGGTGCCTACTCATTTCAAAGCCTTGATGGGCTGGAAAATCTTAATTCAATCGGCGGCAGTTTAATTTTATATAATAATAACGCCCTAACAGATATATCTGCATTAAGCAATATAGACCATACACAATTGGATAGCGTATCAATCAACTCAAATTCGCTACTTTCCTGGTGTAGTATTGAGAGTATATGTAATCACTTAAACGATAATGGTCCCGCTTCAATAGCTGGCAACCCTTCTCTATGCAGCAGCGTACCAGAAGTGCAAAATGCCTGTATAGTGCCTATATCCACGGCCAACCAGTTCTATAATCTTAGCATTTTCCCAAATCCTAATACCGGCTTATTTACAATAAAAGGTACAAACCAGGGAACTTATAAAATCCTGAATATAAATGGGCAGATCGTTCAGCAAGGCGACTTGCAGGAGAATGGTGATGTTGATATGTCAATTGCTGCACAGGGTATTTATTTTATTCACCTTTCGGTCAATGGTGATACAGTCATTCGACGAATTGCAAAATTATAGCATACTTTCACCTTGAAAATATTAATTATGAAACGGTTTTACTTACTCACTTTCGCTTTTCTTTTTTGTTTAAATAGCCTTATAGCCCAAAATACTTGTCTGCCGGGCGGTATTATTTTTACGACTCAACAAGAAATTGACGATTTTCCTTCTAACTACCCCAACTGCACAGAAATATTGGGTGATATGAGATTCATTGACCCTGACAATCTTTCTATTACAAACTTCGACAACCTTGGATCAATAGAGGTCATCAATGGTGATCTGAAATTTGATGTAGGATGTACAACCATTGACATCTCGACATTTAGTAATTTATCTAAAGTAGGCAACGATCTTACGATCAAAGGCGATCTTATTGGTGGTTTTCCAGCATTAGACAGTATAATGGGAACACTTTC
>JAHDFX010000285.1 GCA_020627965.1 Saprospiraceae bacterium
AGTGATTGATTTTTAGCTTAAATTTCTTTAGAGTTTGTCTCCAAGTTCTCTCTTAGGTTACTTACCCTTTTTGCCATATTCGCTAAAATGCTTGAAACCAGCACCTTATATTTATTCTAAGGCAGATAGAGCAAAATTAGGGAAACATATTCAGAAAGTGCGGCGTGAAAGGAAGTTATCGCAACAGGAGGTTGCTAAAGCTATTGGGGTGACTGATGCTGCCATATCTCATTGGGAATATGGGAGGCATGTACCTCAGCATTGGCTTGTGGGGGCTATTGTTGAGTTTTTGGGGTATGATCCTCTCTGAAAAATAAGTCGGAAATGTTTACCAGTCAATTACTATCCGCCGCTCATTTTTACCATCAATATCCATCAGACACAGGTGCTTGCGTTCTTCTATGATATAGCTTGGTGAACCAGGAGTCATATCCGAGCGAATGACAAGGATTGTACTTTGGTTAGATGATACATCAAACTCACGATATATCTGCGAGACACTTCCCTGCTTCACGATGGTACGCTCACCTGTATACACGTCGGTGCGAAATATATATTGCTTTGTCCCCCACAATATACTTGCCTCTTTATACAAATAATGCGCTCCATACACCGTGAAGTGAGGATAAATGAAATCTACGGCTGTTATTTCAGAAGAAGCGATATTGCGAAATCCAATTCCTTCGCTGTTTTTGCCACATAACCTATCTTCCTCAAACCAATGTAGTCTGTCCAGACGCATAGGGCCACCAATGGTATCCTGATGAACGCCGTCGAGATTGGCAATAATCGAAAAACCTTCGATATCCATAATTTTTCTATATACATACTTGTCACCTTTAGCATTAAAAAGTGCGTTTGTGTTGTATATGCCATAAGTCGTCAGACGGGTAAGGCTGTCGCCATTGGATTTTATTTTGTACAAATCCATTCCGGTATTGGTATAGATCAGCCAGTCTGTTTTGCCCCAGTCCCATAAGCTAGAGACGTAGTCTGACACCAGTAGTCTTTTTTCTCCTGTACACATATCTACAATCCATATTTGTCGACTTTTCTGAAAAGCAATTTCATTGAGATTATTTGGATTAAAGTGAGGGTGCTGATAGTTTGGACCGGATAACTGCCATTTTGCTATATTCGGATAGATGCCGAATACATTATGCTCTTCTAAAGGTTCTGTATTATTAAACAAACAATGGTCAATAATGTCATCTAAAGGCTTTTGCTCGCAGGCAAAAAATGCGGAGGAACAGGCGCATAAAATAATGCTTATGGCTAAAATAAAAGTTGTTGTTTTCATGTTTTTGTCATTGAACATTTATGATTTGCCATTTGTATACGCTCTGTTAGAAATGATAAATGAATCCTTATAAATGGTAAATGAACTACTCCGGGATCAACACCCTCCGCTCATTTGTACCGTCTATATTCACCAGATAAATCGCCCGTTCTACTTTGGTGCAGCCGTTTACATTCACCCTGTTCAGGCGTTCTACGGCGATGGTTTTACCGTCGGGCGATAGGTCTATACTTTCATATCTTCTATTTTCATGTCCTGTGAGGATGATTTTTCTTTCGCCGGAATAAATATCTTTCCAGCCGATACTGCGTTCAGTACTCCAGACCAGCTTTCGGTTGTCGGGGGTCCAGTCGGTATCGGTAACTTCACCATACCAGGCTTGTATGTTTAAATTTTCGACAAGTACCAATTCGTCTAAGATAAAATCATAGTAAAACAAACCATACATATCCGCATAATCAACGTAAGCCCAGGCAGAGCAGGAAATTTTTGTATCATCTTTGCTCCACGAAAAATTACCTGCCTTACGGGGATTCATATTGATTTGTAAAGGGTCAATATAAGTTGTTGCTGGTAATCGCTCGCATAGCTCGCAGATAGTATCCAGACGCACCCCGTTTTCATCGAAAATAGTGAAGTTGCATTTTATGCCACCGTCAAGGGTGTAGGCTAGCCACTCGTCACCTGCCCAAGCAAAGCAACTTCCTGAACCATTCCAGACAGGAATTTGATTTGCACTCAAACTAAAATTTGTATCAATAATTTTTGTTTTGGATTGTCCATTAGATTTTACTTTATAAATGTCTTTAAACCATTTTCTATATATGAGCCAGTCTTTCCTGCTCCAATCTACAGTATAACTTACGATAGAATCTTTGTTTATAATGCTTATCTCGCCAGTGCAAAAATCAAAAGTATGAAGTTCTAAAGCCCCCTCCAGTTGATAAGGTGCAAGTGTATCAAAGCGTATGTATGCAATCTGATTTGAGTTGTTTGGGTTAAAAACTGGTGAGTAGTAATTATAGGCATTTAGCGGAGGTTCATTCTCATACCATCTACCAGTCGGACAAAGTGGGGGCAAAGTAATATTTACTTCATTTATAGCAATTTCTGTAAAATCGGAAATGCAGGATGATATCTGTATTGGCAGACTCTCTTGCTTACAGGTACTCGAAATCAGCATTAACATTCCTGTAAAAGCATATAAAATATGTTTGTATTCCATGACACAAAATTGTATCGCTCCGGCCATAAAGTAGCCGGAGCAATTAAAGCTATAATTTAATAAATTTATCTGCGGTTTGCCACTTATCACTTATGATGCGATAAACGTACATACCTGAAGGTAGTTTGCTAACATCATTATTAATACTGTTTTCGCCTTGTGGTAATACTCCCTGATGTAAAATATTGAGTAATCTGCCCTGCATATCATATAATGTAATATTAACATCAGTCGTTTCTGGCAGACTCATAGATAAAGTGTGGGTGTGTTCCGAAGGATTTGGAATAATAGATAGGCCAATGTCTTTACTGTCAATTGTAATAATGTTATTGGTGGTATTTTTCAGGAGTAAGGTATATTCTATGCAAAGACTATCTTCTTGTGTGTACGGATCGTATGGCACCCACTGATTTACTGGTTCAAGTACACCATCAACAAATTTTTCTTTTAGGTGATATACAAAACCACTCAAAACCGCTTCATCCATAGTGTAATTTTCAAGATATACTTGTTCGTGAGGAAGCAGGTCATATGAATTCGGAGGGGCAGGAAGTGGAGTACCTTCTTTGAAAAGGTTAGACATGGAATGTCGCTCCCATACACCTACAATACTATCCATTCCGACATTATGCTCAATGGTTACTGTGATATTGTACACATCCCCTGTGTAAGATACGTTATAGTCAATAGGGTATCCTCCTACGTCATAAGGTTCTTCATAGAAAAGGGTAGCATCAACTGCAGTTTGCAAAATATTATAGTCTGTAGGCGAAGTCTTAGAACTAATATGCCTGACTTCATAAGGAAATTCTAATAACTCCATAGCTTTTCCGGCATTTATAAGTCCATGTCCGGTGTAATCATCATAGCCGGGATTGACATTAGGGTTAAGTGGTTCTAACATATCCTTCGCAGTATTTTCTAATATCCACTCCACATCTTCGGGAGCCAGATTGTTGGAGGAAGCAGCAGAGTCATTAGCATGACTAAGCATAAGGGCAGCTACACCAGATATGTGAGGAGTGGCAGCAGAAGTGCCACCAAAAAACTGGAAACTTGAATTGTCGTCACTATCTAATGTTGGTATAGCTAGAGGTCCCCCCGGAGCAACAAAATCTATATTGCAGCCAACCTCTGAAAATTCAGCATAATTGCCACTTTCATTTGAAGCACCGATAGTCATTACCCATTCGTCATTATAGCAGGCAGGATACTTTTCTCCTCCTGCTGCTCCTTGATTTCCTCGTCCTGCAGCTAATATGACTTGCATTCTATTGGCAAAGTGAACGGCATCTCTGACCAATTGGACAGAATCGGGCGTAGAAGTAAAATACCAGCTATGATTTTGAATATGTAGTCCATAGTCATAATCTACACTATCTACATCATTGCCAAGGGCGCTACTTGCTATGGCATTAGCTGCATAGTTGACTATCCCAACAGGTGAAGTTCCACGTTGTATGATTCTCAAACTATACAAAGAAACTCCAGTAGTGTCGGGAGAAGTACCTCCAGCAATTCCAGCAATACCATAGGCATTATTTCTTACTGCCCCAATAATTCCTGCACAACCAGTACCATGCCAACTACTATCTAAAAGCATTTGAGGGAAATTGTAAAGATCGGTATTAGTGTCTTTAAAATCCCAACCACCTTTGAATACCGAACTACTTTGATTAAAACCATCGTATCCAAAGTCAAAATGCTTCCAGTTAGCTCCGTCATCAATTATTCCAACTCTGATTTCCGGCCTACCAACATTTGTATTCCATGCAGGTTCAATATTGATATGGCAGGTATCGCAACTATTTGGGTTTCCAAGGATATAGTGAAGGGAAGCCTGCCCATTTGTGATACTGTTGTAGTAAGTATCATTAGGTGCTGACGACATCTCTGTTCCAAATCCTGCGGATGATGCAATATAATTCGGATGTGCATAACGCACCACTGACTGCACCGCTTCAAGTTCAGTTACCACTTGTGTAAGAGTATTTGTATTCTGTGGAGAAAGCGCAGCAAACTCCGGCAGCACGACCATAAAACTCGTCCAGAAGTCGGGTACACGCACTTGTCTGCCCAGCCGGTTTTCTGAATATTTAAGCGTACTGCTCAGCTGTGGAAATATCTTGATAAGGTAAGCCTGATTCATATCAAAACTCAGATTTTGGTTTAGCGTGTTTATTGCGTTGGGTGTCAGAAAAGTACCTGCCCGACCAAAAGTAAGGTTTCTATTATCAATATTTTCTATTATGACGGCATTTCTGTGAAAACGGGTAATTACCATCCTGTCCATATATAGTGGTGTGCCTTCGTCATCTGTTACTACATCTGATGGAGGTTTATATTTGCTATACTTAGTCGTTGTAGTCATGATATTTGTACCTCCTTCAGAAGTGCCTGTAATAAATACATTACTGTCCGTGCCAGTAGAGAGTGAATTATCAGACACCAGAATCGTTTTTCCGGTACTTTCTGTACTGCCTGACTCCTGTTTCTGCCATAATATTTGATTATCAGTATCCTGTGCACGGGCGAACATTTTGCTGCTGCCCGAAGTTTCCATTTTACCCGTAAGCAACACGGTACTTTCTTCTACCTTAATATGTTCTATGGTCATTTCGGTATCAGTACTTGTATTAATCGTTTCATCGGAGACTTGTGTGCCATTGGCATCATAACGCAGTACAAGTGCTTTTCGTACACCGCCTGATTCATGAATGTAGCCACCGACAAATACATTGCCTTGTGCATCTACATCTATGCTTGCTCCGGCATCTTCCAGTCCGGCAGCGTCGTAGTCTTGTATCCAGGCAATATCAAGATTAGCGGTTAGTTTTATGGTACGAATGTCATAGTTTATCCCATCAGTACTTGTTTTCCCCGTGATGTAAAAATTGCCGTTATCATCCATTGTAAAGTCTGCCGGTTCGTCTATGCCTGCGGGTTGCTCTATGCGATTTTCTGCAATTTGTGTTCCGTCATCTGCATCGTATTTTATGGTGGCGGACTCCCAATTGACCGTGTTTTCGGCACTTACGCCTGTTACGACAATATCGCCCTGCGGGTCAATTTGCAAGGCAATCGGGGCATCATATAAGTCGTTATAATCATAATGTGACAACCACAGCTGATTACCGTTTGCATCATATTTTATCGTACAGTAATCAATAAGTGCTGTACCGTTCTGACTACCACCGGTTACATACACATTACCCGCACCGTCCACAGCAATTGCTGCGGGTAAATCATTTTGTGCTGAAATACCGTCGTAGGTTTTACTCCATTGCAAAGCACCGTTAGCTGCATATTTCAGCACTACAAAGTCGTAGCCTGCTCCGGGGATATTTGCTGCACCGGCTACATAGACGTTGCCTGTGGCATCTGTAGCAATGGCAGTACCATAATCTTTGTCATTGGACGGATGATTGTATTCCTGTTCCCATAGAATACTACCGTCTGCTGCACTGACTTTGATAGTCAGTATGTTAGTGGACTGACCTGCCGTTGTCGTATTGGTCGTTATCAGAATATCTCCATTGACATCCAGCACCGAAGCCTGCCAGTCAATGGTTTCATCCGGCGTACCGGAAGTCTGCACCCATTCTTTATTCACATAGGTTTGGGCGGTCAGCATACTTGCGAAAGCAATGAGTAAACAACTTAAAAGCAGGTTGAGTTTGTTTTTGGGCAAAGAGATTGAGTAAGTTTTCGTTCTCATGGAATAAACGTTTTTTAATGATTGAATTAACCATATAAGTTCTCTCTAGTATATAGTCAAGTGATCCTACTAAGCCGAACCACGAGGCTTTTGTAGTGTTTTCATCTTGAAAACATTATGACAATTGTTCTGATAGTGATACAGTCTATTGATGTTTTCACATCAATAAAGGACTATACCTGTTTTTCCATAGGCAGTCAGTTTTAGTGAATAGACTAGCAGCCTAATGAGATATGATTGACCATATCTATCAAGCAAATGCGCTTATTTCTTTACGTTACTTAGAATGGAAATTAATAGACTTGAGTCTTGTGCGGTTAATCTGTTTTTTCGACGTCAAAAATTCAGCAAATAACCAAGTTC
>JAHDFX010000286.1 GCA_020627965.1 Saprospiraceae bacterium
TTACTAAACTCAAATAAAAAGAAATTTGAGAAAATAGTTTGTTCTTCGAGAGTTGAGAAAATTCAAAAAACTTTTGTCTATTTTTACAGAAATGAGTTTGATATTCAAAGAAGCCGCTGTTTCTACTTATGTCGATGTTATTCTTCCATTAGCATTGGGGAAATTGTATACTTACAGTGTACCGGAAGAACTAGAGAATAAGGTAAAACCGGGGGTACGTGTAGAGGTACAATTCGGGAAAACCCGTATTTACTCGGCTCTGGTCAGAAGTGTACATCAGAACAAGCCGGACTATCAGCCCAAATTGGTATTTTCTGTTTTGGACAATATGCCCATTGTTACGGAACAGCAACTCAGTCTTTGGGAATGGATAGCTTCCTATTATTGCTGCTCGACTGGCGAAGTAATGAACGCTGCATTGCCTGCTGGTTTGAAGCTTGCCAGTGAAACCCGTGTCTTACTTAGTCCGGTGTTTGACGACAATTACGAACACCTTAGTGATGATGAATATCTCATCGCAGAAGCCTTGAGTATACAAGAAGAACTGAGTATTGAAGACGTTCAAAAAATTCTGAATCGCAAGACAGTCTACCCATTGATCAATTCATTATTATACAAACGGGTTATCTTATTAAAAGAGGAATTAAAACCAAAATTCAAGCCTAAAGAAGTCAAATTTGTTCGACTAGCAGAGCCTTATCTTTCTGACCCGGACACTTTAAAAACAGCTTTTGAAATTGTAGGTAAAAGAGCTGTCAAGCAACAGGAAGCCTTACTCGGTTTTATCCAGCTTTCCCGTGAGCCGCGCGATAGCCCCGACATCAAACCAGATGAATTGGTTGAATATGCAGGTATCAATAAAAGCCAGATTAAGGAACTAGAGAAGAAAGGCATTTTCGAAATTTATACTAAAACCGTCAGTCGCATTAGTTTGTACGAAGAGGATTTGCAAAACAATTTTGAATTATCTGCTCAACAGGTCAAAGCCTTACTGGAAATTAAAGCCTGTTTTGAAGAAAAAAATACGGTCTTGTTGCATGGTGTGACTGGTAGTGGGAAAACCCAGGTCTATATAGAACTGATCCAGGAAGCGATACAGGAAGGCAAACAAGTCCTCTACTTACTGCCTGAAATTGCTTTGACCACTCAGATCATCAATCGACTTCAGAAAATATTTGGGAATGATATAGCCGTCTATCATTCCCGTTTGAATAATAATGAAAGGGTAGAAATATGGCATGAAGCGCTCGTCGGCAAGCCTATTATAGTAGGCGCTCGGTCTTCTTTATTTTTGCCTTTCCGACAATTAGACCTCATTATCATAGACGAGGAACATGACCCATCTTTCAAGCAACAAGACCCTGCACCACGCTATAATGCCCGTGATACAGCAATCTATTTGGCGCATAAATTTGGGGCAAAGGTCTTGCTTGGCACCGCCACTCCATCTCTGGAATCTTATGCCAATACAAAGGCGGAGAAGTATGGACTAGTTAGTATGACGGGACGTCATGGGGGCTTGCAAATGCCAGAAATCATCATAGCCGATGCTGCCGATGAAACGCGCAAACACAAGATGCAGTCTCATTTCACTTCTGTTTTGTTAGAGGAGATGAAAACCGCTATATCCAATGGGGAGCAAATCATCCTATTCCAAAATAGAAGAGGCTACGCCCCTACCCTACGCTGCGAGACCTGTGGCTGGACGGCAGAGTGTATTCATTGCGACATCAGTCTTACTTATCATAAATATTCTAACGACCTCCGCTGTCATTTGTGTGGTTATCATACCAAACAACCCAAAATTTGTCCGGCTTGTAGTGGGCATATTTTCTCTATACAGGGTTTTGGTACAGAAAAGATCGAGGATGAATTGCAGATTTTTCTGCCCGATACCCGCATTGCCCGTATGGATTGGGATGCTGTACGCAAAAAAAACAGTCACCAACGTATTATTTCTTCCTTTGAAGACAAACAGATCGACATTCTGGTAGGTACTCAGATGGTGACCAAGGGATTGGATTTTGATAATGTGGGCTTAGTTGGTGTGATGAGTGCCGATTCACTGCTATATTTCCCCGATTTCCGGGCAACAGAAAGAGCTTTCCAATTGATGACACAAGTAAGTGGGCGAGCCGGGCGAAGGCATAAGCGAGGCAAGGTGGTCATACAGGCATTTAACACCAGTCATCCGGTACTGACTGAGGTGACACAAAACGATTATGCTGGCTTCTTTGAACGAGAAATTCGTGAGCGCAGACAGTTCAAATATCCGCCTTTTTATCGTTTAATTGCCATTAGGCTACGCCATAAAAAGAAGCATGTTGTAGATACCGCTATTGATTTTTTCTCTAAGCAATTGGTAAAAAAACTAGGCAGTCGCCTATTAGGCCCTTCCCAACCAGCCATTTCCCGCATCCGCAATTATTATGTAATGGATATTATGATTAAGCTGGAGCGCAAAAAGGATGTCATTGAGAAAACTAAAGAACTGATCCGGGAAACTCAGGTGGATTTGTATGGACAGAAGGGCTTGTCGAGTGTGCGGGTGAGTGTGGATGTGGATCCTTATTAATTAATCTTGAAATTACGAATTACGAATGAATACTACACTCGGTTATATACTCTTTGGTTTAGGGATTTCCACCATTGTTATAGCTTTATTTGTCGGCTATATAAAAGCTTTTAAGGATAATAAGATGGATGCCAAAAAGTTGGTCATTGGTACAGATATAAGCCCACTAAAATATCCCGCTGTACTGATCGCCTGGCTCGTGGGGATGGTTTTGTGTGTCATTGGCGGTATCCTGACGGGTAATGTTTAGTTCAATAACCGCCGATCTTCAAGAGTACGGTAGATTAAAATCTACCGCTTTTGCGAAGTCAACGCTCTGTTAGCAGAAGCCTAAGGTTTCAACCTTACGTATAAAGAAGTAGCCGCTCGCTCTCTGCGTCATGCTACGCCGTTCAGTCGCTCCACTCCTTCTCTTACTTGCATTACTCCGTTCGCTCGTTTTTTTTAGCTCACGGGACTCCCTCCTGTGTATCTAAACTGGGGGCGAGCAGGCCACCCGAAAGCCGATAAGGCTGAGACGGCGGTCGGGGGAATCGTTGAGGCGATAAGCAGGCCGGCAGGAGAACGCATCGCCGAAGTAACCACCACCACGAAGCACACGGAAGTCGCCCGAATCAGGTCCTGTCGGATCATGCTCAGGAGCCTCTTTATAATAATCGCCAGCATACCAATCCTGACACCATTCCCATACATTACCACTCATATCGTATATCCCCAGTTCATTCGGTTTTTTTTCACCTACAGGATGTGTTTTTTTCTTTGAATTTTCGTCATACCAGGCTACCTCATTGATGTTGTTGCTACCAGCATATTTATAGCCTTTGCTTTGATTTCCTCCTCTGGCAGCATACTCCCATTCAGCTTCAGTCGGCAAACGAAATTGCATGCCTGATTGAGCACTTAATTTTTGTAAAAACTCCTGCACATCATACCAGCTCACCTGCTCTACCGGACGATTTTTTCCTTTAAAGCGACTGGGGTTATTACCCATTACCTCTTCCCATAATTCCTGAGTCACTGTATATTTACCAATATAAAAATCACTTACCGTCACCTTATATTCCTGTTCCTCCCCTCGCTTAAAGCTTCCTCCTTTTACAAAGGCCAGCGGGCCACTCTCATAAACAAAAGCCCTGACCATATCCATTCCTGTATAATCAAAACCTGCCCAGAAAGTTATATTTTCAATACACTGCTTCGCCAGTAAAAACTCCAGAATAGACTTATGGGCAAATTTCCAGTTGTGGGTTATATCACGTGTCAGCAGGGATTGTCCGGTAATTTCATAGCCTTCCAGTTCGAAATCATGCTGTTCACAGATGGCTATAGCCGTGTTTTTATCAATACTTAGCGTTCCGGTTTCTTTTTGTTTTTCATAGATCACGAGCGCTGTTTTCATAGAAAAATCATAGAGGTCTTTTTTGAATTTTTCTCTGGCAGTGCTTTCATATTTCCGCTTTCCGGCTTCCCGTTCTATCCACTTATTCACCAGGGCATCATATATCTGATAAGTCGTCTCAAACTTTTCATTACTATCATCTACCAGATAATCCATGTAAGACAGTAACATCGGGCGTACCATCAGCTTGGGCGAAGCCTCTACAATACTTCGGGCAGCCTGCTTTTTCTTATTGTTCCAGAATTTTAGTCTGCCATATTTTTTATTTAAATACTGCCTGATCTCCCGGTCTTCAAAAGGAGCCAGGTATATCTTAGCCATCGTGTGAAAACCTTTATCATCAAAACGGGGTATTTTGAGTTCATAAGGCTTGTCTTCTTGTCCGGGGAAATACTGTGTACGGCTGGTGATGACTATTTCCCGAAAATCACGGGTTAATTCTACTATTTCATCCAGGCGTTTGCGGAAACGCTTATCATCACTTAGTCCATCCGGTTCTTTTGGTGGCAGCAGTCCTTTGTATTCATCAAAAGCATCCAGCAGCAGTATGGTGTTTTTCGCCTGTTCCTGATTTTTACCCAATTCTTTTAAATGCGAAAGAATACGGTCGTCGCCAAAAGGAATGAGTTTGATCTGGTATTTGCTACCCCATTTCGATATATAACGTATGCACAGATTGATCATAAAAGTGGTCTTTCCCATGCCTGAATCTGCCAATACGAGGTAGTATTTATCACTTTCTACTTTTTCATTAAAAGCCGTT
Source organism: Saprospiraceae bacterium (assembly GCA_020627965.1). GTDB lineage: Bacteria > Bacteroidota > Bacteroidia > Chitinophagales > Saprospiraceae > JAHDEO01. The sequence continues at coordinate 4,738 of JAHDFX010000286.1, forward strand.
TTTATGAACCAGGGGATTAATTTTTCTTTTACAATGAACTTGGTACTTTGCTGGGGTTCATCTTCATGTGTAGGCGAGTAACTCTGTCCTCTTGTATGGATAAAGTATTGTGTAGATTTTTTTACCGTATCATAGGTGAAATAAGGAAATAGATCTGCTTGTTTTTTCTTTTCTTGCTTCTTGATATCAAAATACTTATTAACAGCCATAAGTATGGAGATCAGCAGAGCTATCGCAAAGACAATGACATTGCGAATTTCTACATTAGACAAATGAAAAGGATCGGCTATAAGCTTGACAATATCGTCTTTAGTGGAGTTCATAATTAACCCAAAGACGATCCAAAGTATTCCGAAGGCTATATTTTTCAGAGAAGAGTAATTCACTTTATCTGTGGTTTTTGAAGTTGGAAGATACTGCAATATCTCTGAAAATCCCAAAAAAGTAACCGTCATGCCAGACTCCGATCCTCCACGATAAATTATCGGACTCGGTACGGAAGCCCAAATTTTGGGTATGGAGCCACAAACTTGGATGCAATGGGGTACAATTTTGTGGCAATAAACCACAAACTTCCGGTCTCGAAGCACAAATTTCAGGTATGGAGCCACAAACTTGGATGCGACGGGGTACAACTTTGTGGCAATGAACCTCAAACTTCCGGTCTCGAAGCACAAATTTCAGGTATGGAGCCACAAACTTGGATGTGATGAGGTACAACTTTGTGGCAATGAACCTCAAACTTCCGGTCTCGAAGCACAAATTTCAGGTATGGAGCCACAAACTTGGATGTGATGAGGTACAACTTTGTGGCAACGAACCTCAAAATTCCGGTCTCGAAGCACAAATTTCAGGTATGAAGCCACAAACTTGGATGCGATGGGGTACAACTTTGTGGCAATGAACCACAAAATTCCGGTCTCGAAGCACAAAATTGGACTATAAAGCCACAAATGTATGGTCTCGAATTACAAACATGAGTCATCTGTTCGATATTCTGTCATTCAAAATATTATATTTGTGTAAATTCGAGCAAACATGAACAAACAGAACAAACTGCTTACCCTTCTACTGGTTTTCCTACCCATTTTTCTCTACGCACATGGTGTATCCGAATCTGCTCAGGAGACATTGAGAAACGGAGGTCTCCTGTCTTATATCCAGGTCGGTGCCGAGCATATGATCACCGGTTACGATCATATATTATTCCTGATCGGAGTCATTTTTTATCTGAATAACTTTAAGGACATTGCCAAGTTTATCACGGTATTTACCATAGGGCATAGTATAACGCTGACTGGCGCCACATTTCTGGGCATACAGGTAGATGAACACCTGATAGATGCGGTGATCGCTTTGAGTGTTTTGTATAAGGGTTTTGAGAACCTGGGTGGCTTTCAGCACTTTTTCAAAACGGGTTCACCTAATCTGCTGCTCATGGTTTTTGTTTTCGGATTGATCCACGGATTCGGTCTGTCTACTCGTCTTCAGGCTTTAGCCAGTGAGCTGGATATTAATCTGGCAAAGATCGTATGCTTTAATATTGGTGTGGAAGTGGGACAAATACTTGCACTGATTCCGATTGTATTCATCATTTCGAGGTGGAAAAAATTCAGTAGTTATAATGGCTTTTATAAAGCTGCCAACTGGTTCTTGGTTATTGCAGGGGTCGGGCTGTTTATTTTTCAGATGTATGGCTACTTTTCGCACGGGCATTAGACGCTAAAGAATTGTCCCTTTTTCATATGCTTGATGTTATTGGTCTTATGTGTATAACCTTTAGCTTTGGTTTATCAAATTGCACAAAATGCTCGGCATTCCACCCCCTGCGCCCCCTCCAAAGGGGGAT
>JAHDFX010000287.1 GCA_020627965.1 Saprospiraceae bacterium
ATTTCCAGGAACGGATGCCATCGAACAGGCAGCAATAAGAAAAGCAGCTTTTGGAATAAAAGCAGTTCAGGACAAGATTTTACTTACAGAACAAATCATTCTGAACCGATTAGGTAAAACTTTAAATCTATCGCTATACATGATGGAGGAAAACGATCGTTCCTTTGAAGGGTTTCAAAAGCTGGTCATTTGTTCTTTAGCCACACAGGTAGCCATATTTGAAGAGCATCAACGAATGGGAAGGCATGTCGATGCCTTAATGGGGCTTTCGCTTGGCGATATTGCACGATCTGTAGTTTCGGGGCTTTGTACCTTTGAAGAAGCCGTCTTCTTAGTCTATAAATTCACGGAATTGGGCAGAAATATTGACTCAGGAGCCACCATCCAGGTAATTATAGATAAGCCTTTGCAGCAAATGCGATCTATACTTCAATTAGAAGAATTTGACCTTCAGATCAGCGTATTACAAAACGATCATTTCTTTTTAATTGCAGGTTCATCTGATAACCTAAAAAAATGGATGGTTAAAGTAGCTAAACCCAATAGGATAAATTTCAAGCCGATGTATCCATTTCCATTACATTGTAAACTGATGAGCCCTGTAGCACAAGGATTAGCCGATGACATAGAAAAGGCTTGTCGGGCCGACAAAAAACTATATCCTATTTTCTCAACGATATTTACTAAAGAACTGGAGAAGCAGGAAGAGATTGTTCTGGATTCAAAAATGAACATACATTCAACTTTATATTTTACCGATGCGATCAAAAGTATCCTAAGGAAATATAAGAAAGTCAAGTTTGTCAATATAGGACCAGAAGATACTTTATTGAGATTCATCAAAAAAATGAAGCTAGATGGCACAAATATAAAAATGGAAGATTGGTTTTTGGCAACATCTTAAAGTAAAAGTTATGGGTAAACTAAAAAGCATAAAAAACAACATTCTGTTCCTATATCATGCGATAAGATTATTATTAATTCCCAATAGAAGTTTGCTCAGTCTTCTCTATATTGGGAACAGGCTATCTGAAAGCAAAGTAGGAGAACAAGCTGCAAAAGAACTATTAAAAAATGAGCGAATCGAACAGCAGGCGATGATTCGCTACGGTTTTTCATCTTTAAAACTAGAAGCTCTACAGCCTTTGAAAGAAAAAAGCTTTGGCAGGGTCTTATATGATTTTATGACAGAACAACAACTGGATGTTTATCCTTTGCAGGAAAATACTGAAGCCAGTGCTTCCGTTTATTTACGAGAACGAAGACGAAAAATCCATGATTTTTTGCACGTCGTCCTGGAATATGGTACCGACCTGCATGGTGAAGCTGAGGTAAATGCTTTTACTGCCCGACAAACCGGGATGCCTATTTGTTACCTCATTATAATCGGGGTAATGTTGAAAACTATGCTCAAACAACCCTTAGAATTTCATAAATTAATGGATCGTCTGAGGATGGCGTGGAAGCGAGGCGGGCAAGCAGAAAATCTTTTTATTTTCCCCTGGGAAGATATGTTGACATTACCGCTTATCGAGGTTCGGGAAATCTTATTTCAAAATAAACAAATTCTTAGTACATTAGACCTTAAGTAATAGAACTCTGTACAGGGCAAAAATCTATTTTCATAACATGTGTAGAACATATGGCGTACTTAGCAGCACGCAAATCAGGGTTTAAAATTATTAACTACCGACATGTAGTCCCTAGCGGGACAGGGCTTTACAAGCAGTCTCGTTTCCGATAGGGATCGGAAGACAAAATATCGGTAGATTTAAATGCATCCCTCATTTTCATGTGCCGTAGGTACATCATATGACTAATCATAAATTGTGATGCTGGGCAATTTCATAAGTGTAAATTAATTCAGTCCTAGCACTTAATAGAACTAAAAAATGAAAATACATCAAGACCCAAGAGTTGCTTCAAAATTTCAGGCTTATCCAGACGAAATAAGACCTAAGTTAAATAACTTACGGGACTTAATTCTCGAGACTGCTAATGAAAGCGAGCATATCAAAGAAATAGAAGAAACGCTCAAATGGGGCGAGCCTAGTTATTTGGTAAAAAAAGGAAGCACTATTAGAATAGATTGGAAAGCTAAATCGCCCGGCCAATATGCTATGTATTTTAAATGCACCAGCAAATTAGTCCTTACTTTCAGGGAACTTCATGGCGATACTTTTAAATACGAAAAAAACAGAGCCATTCTATTTGACCTGGAGGAAGAGATTCCTACGCAAGAATTAAAAGAATGTATCGAATTAGCATTAAAATATCATTTAGTAAAAGATAAGCCTCTTTTAGGAAAGGGAAATATAAAAACAGACATAAAATGAGCAATAAACTCTGGGGTTTAGACCTGGGTGGCACAAAAGTAGAATGTGTCGTACTAAAATCGCAGGAAGAACCTGAAGTACTGATACGCGAACGTCTTTACACAGAAAAAGAAAATGGGTATAGACATGTACTCAGCCGCATTCATCTACTAGTCAATCAGGTGGCAGAAAAGATCGGAGAATCACCAACTAAGATAGGCATTGGCACACCCGGCACACTAGACCCACTGACTCAAAACCTTAAAAACTCCAACTCTGTAGAACTCAACGGGCAGCCTGTAAAAACTGACCTGGAGCAACTGATAGGTGTGCCCGTTTCTATTGCCAATGATGCGAATTGCTTTGTGTTGGCTGAGACACATATGGGCGCAGTAAAAAACATTAAGCCCAACGCAGAAGTTGTTTTTGGCGTTATTATGGGAACAGGCGTCGGCGGAGGAATGGTAGTCAATGGTAAGGTCATTGGCGGTTTACAGGGTATTGGAGGCGAATGGGGACATAACTTTCTGGATGAATCTGGCGGTTCTTGTTATTGCGGGCAAACTGGCTGCGTAGAGACGGTTATTTCAGGCCCGGGAACAGAGCGATACTATGAACAGGTCAGTGGTAAAAAGCTCAAACTCAAAGAAATCTATCAGGCATACCTGAATGATACTGATGAACATGCTACCGCAACTATCCAGCGGCTTTGTCATTTTTTCGGTAAAGGTATTGCCAGCATTATCAATATCCTCGACCCTGATGTCATACTTATTGGTGGTGGAGTCGGCAACATTGATGTATTGTATAATGAAGGTATCAAACAAGTCGAAAAATATGTGTTTAATAATCGCCTGGAAACCATTATTACCAAACCAAAACTTGGCGATAGTGCGGGTGTATTTGGAGCCGCTTTCTTATAAAATCTACGTACCTTTGTACTTCATTTCAATACTCTGTAAAATACCATTATCAAAATGAAAAACCTTCCCATATTCATATTACTATGTTTCGCCCTCATTTTTCTGCCAGATAGCTTGTCTGCTCAACAGGTGATGAGTAAAAATGTACATAAGGCTTATAATAATTATGCCGACCTGTCCAACGATTATATCCATGCTTTGTGGGCTTATCGCAAAAAGATGGCTAATCTCAACAAGCAACTGGTCGATTATATGGAGCTGGAAGAGAGTAAACGTAAATTTAGAGACCTCACCTACGAACACGAAGAATTTCTGGAAGAATTACATTATTACATCAAGCCTGCCCGAGCCTATACAAAAGCCTTTGAAAACGGACAAGTACTTCCCAAAGAACATCGCACTTACCTGAATGGGAGTATACAGCAAATGAAGGATGTCATGGACAGAATTTCCGGGCTGAGTAAAAGAATAGAACGTTTCATTGCTGAAGAAACCTATCGGGGCGAGAAAGAACAGAAGACTTTATTCCGGTTATTGGACGAAGGTGAAAAGTATTTCAAAGATTTCAAAGATTATAATGAACGACTTAAGAGTACTTTAGGCAATATTGAAGCCTACTATCAAAAACCCAGAAAGGATGATCCTTATATACGCCACGCCCAACAACTCAAAAGCCTGGTCGATCCGGCAAGAGATATGCTTTTTGCTTTACGTCAAAACAATATTGGAGGTGTAGGTGCTGCGGCAAGCGACTTAGACGTTGCTATAGAGTTAATCAGAGAAACAGAGAGTAAAAACATCAATACCGTCAGATACAAAGGAGAAAATTATGGTCAAAGAGGACCTTTTGTTCGTTATGATTTTGTTATCAAACAAGCCGAGGATATTCGTGACTATGGTAAGCAATTCATGAACGCCGATATGAGCAGTGGAGAATATGAACCACATGGGCCACATTATTACTTTTACAACCGCCGTGTGTTGGACAAATTTAACCGTGTTGGTCGAGGCTTGGTTTTGCAGTATAATAAGTATGTAGATTCCTCAAAAGTAAAGCTGGTCAAAATGGTAGAGGAGCCGCATTGGTTCAAGGTTAAGCATATGGATGAAGAAGACGATACTGTGGAAGAGCCTATAGCGGTGGAAGAGTCAAAACCAGTAACAGCACCAGAGCCTGAAGAGCCTAAATCTGAATTAGCGGGTTATGCTGCCAATAATCTGGTTTTCTTATTGGATGTTTCCCAATCTATGAACACGCCAGAAAAGCTGGAATTACTAAAAGAATCTTTTAAACACTTGCTCGGACAAATGCGGACAGAAGACCGGGTGTCTATCGTCACCTTTGCAGGCGAAGCCAAGACTGTTTTAAAGCCAACTTCATCTGATAATACAGAAGAAATTTATGCTGCCCTTGATCGTCTTAAACCTTCTGGTAAATCTGATGTTGAACGTGGGCTTCGACAAGCCTATGGAGTGCTTGATGAAAGTATGATTCCTGGTGGCAACAATAAAGTCATCATGGCAACTGATGGGGCTTTTGATGTTTATAAGCGTATCATTAGTATGATTGAGCGCCATGCCAGTGAAGATAAAAACCTGACCGTCTTCTTTTATGGTAAAAAAGAAATTGGCTCAGTTAAATACCGACTTTTACAGTTTGCTGAAGCTGGTGCCGGACGCTATGCCTTTATTCAAGCTGATAATGCCAATAGGATCATGATAGAAGAGGCGCAGAAGGTACGGACGAATTGAGTTACCAATGATGTGTTGATGTGCGCCTTGTGTTGAAGTTTTAATGTACGTCAAAATTGTTTGAGAATTGTCGCTTCGTTTGGAATTATTTGGTAGTACAGGTGTCAGAAATTTACCTTATTCTATAAACATCAACACCACAACACAAGTCAACATATGCTCCAACGAGTACGAGAGATCATAGATGGGTACAGAAAAGTGGAGCAACATGTCTTCTACCTCATTGGTACGCAGTTTTTTCTGCAACTGATTAATGCTGCCTTTTTTATCTTGTTTAATTATTTCATGGAGAAGGAAGGTTATCCGGATTATGATATAGCCGGAGTAGTCGCACAGCGTTTTATGGCGGTGATGTTCCTGGCAGCACCTTTGGGCTTTTTTATCCGGGGCAAACGCCTAAAGCCCTTTTTTTATGCGGCTTGCTTTTTAGTGCCTAGCTTTTCATTACTGTCTATTTTTGCTGCTGAAAATCATTATTATACCTTGCTCGACTGGGGGATGCGAGGCTGGGGTGTTGGTTTCGTTCTCATGCAGGTAAGCGGGCTGCCTTTCATTTTGCTCAATGTCAAAAAAGAGCAACATTCCGAAGCTATTGCTATGTGGTTTCAGATGTGGAGCGTTACTACTTTTTTTGCTGGTACTATCAATTTTGTACTGTATAGTTTAAATCCAGAGCTGTTCAGTGAACGCAATATGCTGGTCCTCTTTTCCTTGTTAGGGTATTGTAGTATATTCTTTGTCAGAAAGATTACCATTGTAGAAAAACCCTCTGAACCATTGCCCCTTAAACCAGTCTCCGCACCACAGGATATATTTGATAACCTCTATAATATCATCATCAAACCATACGACTGGGGACGAATTGTTAGTGTCGTTATTCCTACTCTGATCATTGCCGTTGGAGCTGGTTTTACTATTCCTGTTATCAATCTGTTCTTCTTGAATGTACACGGTATCGGTGCAGGTACTTTTTCTATTATGACTGCGACGACTTACGTAATGGTGGCTATTGTCATCATTTTCATGCCTTATATTCGTCGGCGTTATGGCTATGGTATAGCGATTACTTTGTTTCAAAGTCTGGCAATATTGGCTTTATTCATTATGGCAACGACAGAGTACTATAGTGGATTGAGTTTTGCCGTCTACATCGCTGTATTTTTCTATATGATCCGTCAGCCTCTCATGAACGCTGCTGGCCCTATGACTTCCGAATTAACGATGTATTATGTTGGCGAACGCAATCAGGAAATGATCTCTGCCCTGAATGCTTCTATCTGGTCAGGAAGCTGGTTTGTGAGTATGCAGTTATTTGCCTGGCTCCGCCAATTGGATTACCGATATGTAACTATATTTTTGATCACCGTTGTATTGTATGTATTTGGTGTTGCCTGGTATGCTTATTTGATTTATCTGTATAGACGGGAGTCTGGTTGAGTGGGGAGTGGTTGAGTGGGGAGAGGTGAGTGGGGAGTGGTTGAGTGGGGAGTGGTTGAGTGGAAAGTGGTTGAGTGGTTGAGTGGTTGAGTGGTTGAGTGGTTGAGTGGGGAGTGGTGAGTGGTTGAGTGGGGAGTGGTGAGTGGTTGA
>JAHDFX010000288.1 GCA_020627965.1 Saprospiraceae bacterium
GGTATAACCAGGCTATTTGAGATCTTATCGAAATCTGTACTGGGCAGAAAAACGTATGACATTCAGGTTCAGGAAATGTTGTACCGAAAAATATTTCCTGATGCGGCAGTTGCTGCTGAAGGCTTAAATAAAAGACAGGTTAATCTCATACGGAGTAAGATCAGTAGTCTGAAATCACTGGCAGAACAGTTCTTGATGCTGGAAGCACAAAAGAAGGATGATCTTTGTAAATACACTTTATTATACCCTTCACTACTGGAACGCAAACAATACAGTTCCTTCAGTCGACATTCAAAAAAAGATAAAAAGCAACTAGAGCATATTGCTACAAAAGATGCCCATTATTATGCTCAATGCTATTGGATGGAAATGGGTATGATGGATTATTTTCATCGCACCGGAGAATTATCTATTAAGGATAACCTGGATGATTTAAATTATCATCTTGATCTTTTCTATTTGCTCAGTAAACTTGGGCATCACCTGACCACGCTTTCGCTAAAACGGGTTTCTGCCAAAAAAGAATATAATGTGAAGGCAGTAAAAACAGTTGATCTATTATTAGAACATACTGCTTATGCGAAACATCCTTTAGTACAACTTATTCTGGCCAATATTCAATTATTTGATACACCAGGAGATGCGAGTTATAAACATCTGCTGGCATCATTAGATGAGCATCATGATGTGGTGCCTGTTCATTTATTGAAGCCTTTTTATACCGGAGCGATCAATTATTGTATGTATCAGATCAATGCCGGACAATCCGCTTACCTTAAAAACATGTTTGCTTTATATCAAATGATGGATGAGAAAGATTTGATTCTAGAAGATGGTTTTATATCGGAAAACACGCTCAAGAACATGATAATCAGTGGTTGTAAAATCGGGTCATTTGATGTGGTTAAACAATTGCTCGAACGGTATTACAAATTTATCAGACGCCCTGTAGGGGAGAGTGTATATAATTTTAATCTGGGCTTGATCGCTTTTCATCAAAAGGATTACGAGTTGGCACATGAAAAATTTATTCAGACACAACCTGTCAATACGGCTTATGATATTAATGTACGTGTATTGGTACTCAAGTGCTTATACGAAACCGGAAAAGAGTACAGTGAGCCTACTGTACAGGCTTTTCGTACTGCTGAAAGTTATTTTAAAAACCATAAGTCGCTGACCAGCCGGGCTAAACTAAGTTATAAAAACTTTATCCGTAACCTTATTAACCTGTACCGCATCCGCCATCGATCCACGAAAATGAGCATAGAATATCTGTTGGAAAAACTGGAAAAGCAGGAAGTGAATAGTGATAAACGCTGGTTGCTGGAAAAGATAGATGAGTTGCCGAAAAGATGATCTCGTCTGCCTTCGCTAATGCCCTAAAAAAATAGGGGCTTTCAGCACTTTTTTGTGAACTAACGAAAACAAGAAAGGTCCAAACCTCTGAAATCCGAAAATATCATACCTTCGGCATTCAAAAACGTTGATATTCTGTTATAATAATATCTACGATAGCGATCGGTATCAGGCTTGGTACAAACAAAACCCCGAAGGGGTGAAACAATTATAGATATTGTTGTAAAATGTATTTAAAAACCCCGAAGGGGTGGTATTATGTTGTCTGTCATTACCCACGTTGCGCAAGGAGGGGCTGAGATTCGTCAAGGTATTTGCTATAGTAGGACTAGCCCCCTAACTCTCGCCGATCAAAAATCCGCTTCAATTTCCCGCCCTGACTACGCTCTATACTCCCATAAGCTTGCAGGGAAATATCCATGGAAAGCCCGATAGAATCTTTGATCTTTCCTTTAAGTTGGTGTTGTAAATCTGTGTTATTGTGGTCGATATGCTGACTAACCTCTACAAGTACTTCCACTTTATCCATTGTACCTTCACGGGTAACAATAAGTTGATAATTCGGCTCTGCAAAATCAGTATTGCGAATGACTTCTTCCACTTGCGTGTAAAATAGATTAACTCCACGAATAATCAACATATCATCCGATCTGCCTTTAATGGAGGACATTTTGACATAATTTCGTTTGGCATTTTTATCATAATAAATAGAACAGATATCATTCGTCCAATAACGGATTAGTGGGAAAGCTTCTTTGGTTAAAGTTGTAAAGACTAAAACACCTTCCTGACCATAGGGCAGTGGCGCTCCAGTATCTTTATCGACGACCTCTGGGAAAAAGTGATCTTCCCAGACATAACTTCCGGTACCTTTTTCCTCAAAATCTTCTTGCGATACACCTGGACCAATGATCTCGCTCAGTCCATAGATATTAGTTGCCGTTACATTCAAGCCGGCTTCTACCTGTTCACGAATAGCTTCTGTCCAGGGTTCGGCGCCAAGTATGGCATACTGAACAGCTAAATTTTTGGTATCTATATTTCGCTTTGCAAATTCTTCGGATAAGGTTTGTGCATAAGAAGGTGTGCAGCACATCACTTCTGGTTTGAAGTCTTGTAAAATAGTCAACTGACGCTCCGTCATACCACCAGAAACTGGTATAACTGCCATGCCCAGCTTAGTTGCCCCTCCATGCATGCCTAGTCCTCCCGTAAATAATCCGTAACCATAGGCATTGTGCAGTTTCATGCCTGGCCTTGCACCTGCGGCTACTAATGACCTTGCGACAACCTCGTCAAAAATATCCAGATCTTTTTGGGTGTAACCTACTACTGTTGGCTTCCCTGTAGTTCCGCTAGATGCATGTATTCTGCTGATCTCATTCATGGGTTTAGCAAACATTTTATAAGGATAATTATCCCGCAGATCAGCCTTTTTGGTAAAAGGAAGTTTTGAAATATCCTCTATCCCTTTTATATCATCAGGATGAATGCCTTTTTTCTCGAAGGCTGTTTTATAAAAAGGAACATCTCTGTACAGTCGTTGTACCAATGTACAAAGCCTTCCGCTTTGCATGGTACGCAATTCATCTACCGACAAGGTTTCTATTTTATCGTATATCATTGTCAGGTTTGTATTTTTTCATTTTTAAATGCTTGACCACTTTTCTTAATGAATCAAGATTATGGGCTGAGGTAAACACGTCAATATAAGGCATAGCAGTTGCCATTCCTTTTGTAGTGGGCTGATAACCCGGATTGCCAGCCAGTGGATTGATCCATATTACCCGATCGCTTTTTTTATGGATAAATTTCATGGCATCTTTCAGCAGATCAGTATCGCCAGTATCCCAACCATCACTCATGATAATGACTATTGAGTCTTTATTCAATAAATTTTGTCCATAATTTGTGCGAAAAGTATGCAGGGATTCTCCTATCCGTGTTCCGCCCGACCAGTAGGGGATCTGTTCTGAAAGATTATTGAGTACTTTTTCGTAATTACTGTCACGCAGTATTCTGGATAAGGATACCAGTTGGGTACTAAATACGAATGTATATAATTTGCTGACAACTTGCTGAAAGTTATACATAAACTGAATCAGAAACTGACTGTATAATTCCATAGATTTACTGACATCACAGATCAATATCAGATTGACTTTGCGTTTTTGTTGTTCTTTAAAAAGGAATTGATTGATTTCAATGCCGTTTTTAATAGATTTTCTAATGGTATTTTTGATGTCAATATGCCGGGAAGATTTACTGCGCCTATATCGACGACTATGTTTGTTTGCCATTCGCTGCGCAATAAGCCTGATAATTTGCAAAAGTTCTTTTTGCTCAGTATTGATAAAAGCAGAAAAGTCTTTTTTAGCAATAGTCTCAAAAGCGCTGTAACTGGCAATTTCTTTTTCTTCATCAATACGCCCTGCATACAGCCAGTCTTTCAACGCTTTTAACTCTGTAAGAGGATTGCGGGTTTCCCGGGGCTTTTGAGTCTTTTCTTCCAGATCTTTTTTCTTGCTGTTTTCAGCTCTCGACAGCTCATCCCAATATTGGGTATAGAGTTCATCGAATTGCAGGAATTGTTTTCGGTTTTTTACCAATAAGGCTTTATAAAGGGCTTGCTGGTGTTCAAATGATGTAGGGATATTCGCAAGAAAAGATTTCAAAATATCAGCTTCTTCGGCAGAACCAATATCAAAATTATGGTCACGCAGATAACGGCTGAATTGTATCACATGTGCCGGTAAACTGGTTTTTCTTACTATAAGATTTTTCATTTTAACGAACCTGATGTATAAATGTCACTCCTTCGGAATTTTAAAAATGTCTTATGGCAATATTGTCTATAATGGTATCAGCCTTTCAGGCTTAGGTCGAAAGAATCCCGAAGGGATGAAATGATTATTGACAATATAGCAAGGAGTAGCTTTTTGAACTCCGAAGGAGTGACATTTTCTTCTTTTTAATAATTTAATTCAGGCGCCTATGTACAGGACAAAATTGGGACTTATCTGGCAAATTGTATAAAATCACAATTTATGATTTGCGCACATGCTGTACCATACGGCACACAAAAATGGATGTGACACTTAATAGCTACCTACATTTTGTCTCTATGAGACTGTTTATTACCCGTCCCACTAGGGACGACATATCGGTAGTTAAATATTTTAAGCATTGATTTTACGTGCCGTCAGGTACGCAATGTCTTCAACCTATATTGTGAAATTAGATTTTTTGCCCTGTACAAAGTTCAGGCGCATAAATTAGCTAAAGACACCTATGTGACTAATTACCCAACCTTTGAAATAATACCGACCTTGTCAAACAATTCAGACAAAGAAAGCTGTGCAGTTCTTAAATCTTGCCAGTCCTTAATAATGACCCCAAGCGTCGATTCCACAACGGATTGGTCGAGATGGTCAATATGCATAGAACTCAATGCCATTGCCCAGTCAAGTGTCTCAGCAATGCCAGGCAGTTTTTCCAGTTTCATCTGCCTGACTTCTTTCATAAACCCACATATTTGTGTGGCAAGTTTCTTATTAATATCTGGCAATTTGGATTGAACAATGTCCAGTTCCTTTTCAAAAGTCGGATAATCTATCCATAAGTACAGACAGCGTCTCCGCAAAGCTTCTGAAAGCTCTCTGACCCTATTACTCGTTATAATAACATGCGGAATAGACTTCGCCTTCAATGTCCCAATTTCGGGGATTGTAATCTGCCAGTCAGACAATAACTCCAAAAAGAAACTTTCAAATTCTTCATCAGCCCGATCTATTTCATCAATGAGCAATACCTGGGATCGTTTAGCCATGATAGATTGCAGAAGTGGACGCTGCATCAAATAATCCTGACTAAAAATAGTAACTTCTTTTTCTGCGATAGACAAGTCGGATTGTTCCTGCATTTTTAAATACAGTAATTGTCGCTGATAATTCCATTCATAAATAGCCTGATTGGCATCCAGTCCTTCATAGCATTGCAGGCGAATCAGGTTTGTATCCAGTGCTTTTGCCATCACTTTGGCGATTTCTGTCTTGCCTACGCCAGCAGGTCCTTCTATTAACAGAGGCTTGTTTAGCAACATAGACAGGTACACAGACATAGCAATAGAATCATCAGAGATATAGCCCTGACTGGAAAGTAAATCCCTGATTTGGTCTAATGATCGTAGTGGCATGTTTGGAAGGAATAAACCACCAATTTCGATAGTTAATCTGATCACTATCGAAATTGGTGGTAAAAATTATTATAACAATTTCTTTAATGCCCGTTTGACAAAGACTGTCCCTAAATGACTGCGATATTTTTCAGAAGCATAATGGTCGCTCATAACCATATTTCCTTCTGTAACGTCGCCTACGGCAGTCTCAATACTATCAATTGATAATGCTTTGCCTGCCAATGTCTTTTCAACAGAGGTAGCTCGGTAAGCATGATCGGAAACACCTGTAATACCTACTCTGGCATTACTCACTGTTCCTGAATTGGCATCAACAGCAACGGCACAGCCAACCAGAGCAAATCGGGAAGCTGGTTGTTTGAATTTGGCGTAAGCCGAATTTTTATTGGCAGCCGTTTTGGGTATTCTGATAGCAGTGATAATTTCGCCTTCTTCTAATGCAGTCTCATAGAAGCCCGTAAAGAACTGGTCAACATCGACTTCTCTTCTGCCATTGTTGTTATGAATGACTATTGTAGCATTAGCAGCTACCAGTACAGCCGGCCAGTCTGCAGCAGGATCGGCATGAGCGATACTGCCACCAATAGTCCCTGCATTGCGTACCTGAATATCTCCGATCTCGCAGGCTGCTTGTACCATCATAGGAACTTCGCCGGCTAAAAGTTTACTTGCTGCTATTTGTGCATGCGTTACACCAGCACCTACAGTAATGCTTTTTTCATTATCATTGATCTCTTTCAAGGCAGCAATCCGGGAAATATCTATTAGTGTGTCCGGACTGTTGAGTCTTAGTTTCAGGGCAGGGATAAGACTGTGTCCGCCTCCCAGAATTTGAGCATCATCATTCAACATGCCGAGAGCTTCGTCTACTGAATTGGCTCTTTTATATTCAAATGAATTCGGTATCATTTTTTGTCTTTTAAGTTTTTAAAATTGGAATAGTGATCTGGGGTCGATGGTCGATGGTCGATGGTCGAGCGCCAAAGGCGCTCTAAATTTCTAT
>JAHDFX010000289.1:0-3036 GCA_020627965.1 Saprospiraceae bacterium
GGTGGTTTTATCTGATGATATGGCGAACCCTGTAGCCACGGCCTACTCAGCTAGTAACGGTGTCTATCTGTTTCCAAATCTGCCAGCAGGCGATTATACAATATCAATAGACCTGTCGAACTTCGATCCGGCTAATCCATTAGTAGCTTACTCACCAGCTTATGATCCTGATGGTGTTCCTGATAATACAACTGATCTGACACTGGGCGTGAATGAAGATAAGATGGATCAGGATTTTGGTTATATAGAAGCGGGGCCGGCTGTTTCTAATTCAGATATTATTGATGAAACAAATGGCATAGCCATCTTTGATATTTTCCCGAATCCGACTGTTTCTGATCTTGTAAAGATTCGTTTCAATAGCAACTTGAATCATCAAAATGCCAGTATTATAGTACGTGATATACTAGGCAGAGTGACCATGCATGTACCAATTACAGTTAATGCTGGTATAAATCTGGTCAGTCTGAACCCAAACAGATTGCCTGCGGCTACTTACAATATACAGGTCATTAGTGATGACGGAGTCTCCAGCGCACAGCGTTTTATCAAACTAAATGAATAAAATGATGAATGATCTCTAGTCATTCAACGAGGTAAATATGAAACATGAGACATCCCGAATTTTGGTCGAAATAGAAAATTATAAGAGGTCGATAGTCGATGGCTGCTTTGCAGTGACGGATAACGTGATAAAGTGCAACACTTTTTTGCTCCAACTATGTACCATGTAAACACAAAAGTCGCAAGGCGAATCCCTACTTTCAAAGGGTAGGTTTTTGGATATTAAACACCCCTGTTCTATGAAAAAATATTCGCCTTGCGTCATTCCTTATCTTCCCAATGCCTCAATCTTATCCAACAGCCACTGCTTATCGCTGACAAATTCTAATTTCTCCACCTTATTTTTGATCTTTTCCTTTGTCATCTTGCCTGCTCCATGCCGGGTATTATAAATATTGATAAGAATACGAACAAAGTTTTTAAAAGCTTTTTTATTGCTGGAAGTCAAGCCTTTGTGTCCTAAAATAAATCGCTCAGAAAGGAGTAAAGTTCTCAGTGTACGTTCATCATACTCTTTGTCCAGTTCATAATGAGACTTCAATAGCATAGTACGGGCATTGATGTCATAAGCGAGATTGACTTTTTCTACCCGAATAAAGTGAGATAAGGCAGTTTTGAAATCGTTTTGATAAAAAGCAACTGCCCCCATATTGAAATGATATACACTATTTACATGCTCTTTTTCAAGCGAAGAACGATACTTCTCTATCATAGCTGTTGCCCATTCAAATTCCTTTAACTTACAACTCAGCGTAATGACATTTTTAAGCGTACCAACAGGCATAAAGTTCCCTTCTCTAAGCAAATCCTGCTCTTCCATCTTTTTATATAAGTCAAATACCCGTTCATAATACACCGTCTTACCTTGCTTGATCTTTTTGCTACAAAAATTGGCCGCACTCATGTAGAAATAATTCAAATGATGTTTAGGAACAGAGGCACTTTTTTTGTCCAGCAATTCTACCAGTTCTTCAAATAATTCAGGCGTATTTTTTTCTGATAAATCCACTGCGGTCACATACATACGAATAAGCGGATGATCGGCATATTGCGGTACTCGCAACAACGTTTGTACAGCTTCCATCGGGGTATAATCGTATGATTTTTCTGCCGAAAAGTGAGTCAGCGAAATACAGGTTCCATGCAGATTCAGTTTATTTAAAATGTAATAAATATCCAGATTCCGAATAACTTCCGGTAAATTATCCGCTGTAACAAGCTCACCTTTTTTGTGCAGATGATTTAAAACCCCCATTTCCATTTTAAATTGACGGGCATACTCATCAACTCCTTTTACCTGCGCAGCCAACTCTTTCTTCGTGCGTTTTACATGTCGTCTAAATAAGCCAAACTGATTCTTTTCCAATAATTTATCAAACAACAACTCTGTCTTACAAGCCTTATTTTGCTCAAGGGCTTCATAGCATAAAAATGATTCAGTCAGTCGGGTAAGGACATTCATTTTTACTAATAATAAACTTTTTTGCTGCTTGTCCAATACACCTTTTTGGGCTTTAGCTTTGTCGGGAAATAACTTTTGGTAAACCAGGCATTGCATTTTATCGTCAAATGCTTTTTTATGAATCACCTGCTTTTGCAAAATTGCTAAAAGTGCCGCTACATACTGATCCGTATTGAAATATTTACAGGAAACAAAATGAGATAAACCCGCCAATTCACGTTTTGAAAGGGCGTTTAATAATTCAATAATCAAAAAAGAATGGAATTTTTTACTCATTTTTAAAATTGCATTTTATTGATAATGAATGTTTTGTGAATTATAATGTTTTCTGTTCTTCTTTATTTCTATTGCTTTATAGCATATAAATGTATTAAAAAAGATACATAGTTTTGTGACAGTCAAATATATTAACTCAAGTTGCGGATAACGCAACTTAGTCCATAGTCGATGGTCGATAGCTGTTTTGAGTAGTACAAAATTTCTCTATTTTTCATTTTGCGCTGCAAAATGCATATACAAAGAGTTAGAAAACTGAAGTATTTTTTAAGCAACCATGGACTATTGACCATCGACCATGGACAAGTTGCGGAAAACCGCAACTTAAGTTATTTTATCTAAAACAAAAAAAGTCATCATGAAAACGCACCTCAAGCTATTCGTATGGACACTAAGCTGTCTCCTATGCCTGAACACCTACGCCCAAACACTCGACTATGTCCCTGGACAAGTCATTATCAAAATGAAAGAAGGTAGATCAGCAGCACAAAAAAACGCCTTAAAAACCAGCCTGAAAGCCAATAACCGAAAAAGCTTTTCCAGCCTGAATATCGAAGTCTGGCAAATAGATGAAAGCCAAAAAGCGGCTGATATTGAACAAATTATCCGTGATTACACCAATCACCCCGACATCGAATACATCGAACCCAACTACATCTTCCACCTAGCCACTGACAAATCCCTTCCGATGACTATCGGAATCGGAGACGATGCATTGAGCCTGCCGAAATGGG
>JAHDFX010000289.1:3136-6558 GCA_020627965.1 Saprospiraceae bacterium
CGATGCATTGAGCCTGCCGAAATGGGGCGAAGGGGGTGGACAACCGGAGAATTGTAAAAATCCGACAGAAGGTAAGGGAAACTCCTGCGCTTCTACCAACAAAACAACAACTCCCTTCCTTTCGCAAGGGAAGGGGCGGGGATGGGTTGAACAGACCACAACCCCAAACGACCCACTATTCAACGACCAATGGGGACTACACAACGACGGACAATTCGGCGGCATCTCCGACACCGACATCAATGCCCCCGAAGCCTGGGACATCGCCACCGGCAGCCCCGATATACAAATCGCCATACTGGACACCGGCGTAGACTGGACACACCCCGACCTCATTGACAATATCTGGCAAAACTTAGCCGAAGATGCAGATGGAGACGGACGAGTATTGGAATACGATATTTTACAACAAAAATGGGTCTTCGATCCCGATGATGAAAACGGTATAGACGACGATATGAATGGCTACATTGATGACTTCATCGGCTGGGATTTCAGAGATAATGACAATGACCCGATCCACGATCTATCCGGCAATTTAAGATGGCATGGAACACACGTAGCCGGTATTATAGGAGCAAGTGGGAATAATGGCATAGGCATCAGCGGTGTCACCTGGAACGTACAGCTACCTATCCTGAAAATTTTTAGTGGAAATGGCAATGTAAATTCAAACGACATCTTAGCAGCCATTGAGTATGCTACCTTGATGAATTTCCCTATTCATAATAATAGCTGGGGACGGCAACTCACCACAGCTCCCATGAGCCTGAGAGACGCTATGCAGGCAGCAGCCGACAATGGACAACTCATCATAGCTGCCGCAGGAAATGGTGGCTTAGACGGAATACCGGATAATAATGATGGCAATGCTCCATTCTATCCAGCTTCTTATGATATTGACAATATTATCTCTGTTGCTTCTATCAACCGAAATGATATGCTTGCCTTTAATTCAAATTTTGGAGCAAGCACAGTAGATATAGCTGCACCAGGTGTGGATATACTGAGTTGTTACCCAATGAATGATTATGAAGGTAAAAGTGGTACTTCACAGGCTGCTCCGCATGTAGCGGCTGCCTGTGCTTTGCTATGGCAGCAGGATACTACGGCTACACCTGCTGAAATAAAAGCAGCTATTCTTAATTCTGCAACCGTTACACCTGCCTTGACCGGGAATTGTGTGAGTGATGGGCGGTTGAATTTGTCAGGGGCTTTGGAATATATAAGCAATCAACCAGTCAGTTGTAGGGAACGGGACTCGCTGGCTTTGGTGGCTTTGTATGAGGCTACAGATGGAGCGAACTGGACAAATACATGGGATTTGAGTCAGCCGATGGATGGCTGGTATGGAGTTACTTTAAATAACGGTGGATGTGTAATCGAACTGGATATACAGAATAATCAACTAAACGGTAATATCCCCGTCGAAATTGGAAATTTAACTGACCTAACATATTTGTATTTGCGTAATAATCAAATTAGCGGAAGTATTCCATCAGAAATTGGCAGCCTGATTAAGTTGACAGATTTATCACTAAGTAACAATCAGTTAACAGGCAGTATTCCATCAGAAATTGGCAACTTTAGTGAGTTAAGAAATCTGTATCTATACAACAATCAACTTAACGGTAGCATTCCTCCTGAAATCGGAAACCTGAATAAACTGGAACATTTGTATATACACTTCAATCAACTCAGCAGTAGTATTCCTTCGGAAATTGGAAACTTGGATAGTTTGACGCAGCTTTGGTTATCCGATAATCAACTTAGTGGTAATATTCCTTCAGAGATAAGTAATCTGAGTAATTTGGTATGGCTGTGGTTATATGATAATCAACTTAGTGGCAGTATTCCACGGGGAATTGGGAGTTTAAGTAATCTGGAATCACTTAATCTGGAAAGTAATTCATTAGTTGGTATTATTCCTCCAGAAATTGGAAACCTAAGTAACTTGACAGATATTTGGTTGTCCGGCAATCAGTTAACGGGGAGCATCCCACCGGAAATTGGCAACTTAAATAATTTGACAAATTTACGATTATGGAGTAATGAGTTAAGTGGATGTTACGATGAAAACCTATCAAATTTATGCGGCAACAACTTAAATGGAACTTTTGTCTCCAGTAATAATGATTTCGATGCTAATTGGTGGGACTTCTGCAATACAGGAAGCGGAACTTGTTCGACTTGTTCTCCTCAAAATGATTCACTTGCTCTAGTTGCCCTTTATAACTCAACGAATGGTTCTAATTGGGTAAATACCTGGGATTTAAACCAACCGTTAAATACCTGGTATGGCGTCTCTTTGAATGAAGGTGGCTGTGTAGATGGCTTGGTTTTATCTAGCAACCAACTTAGTGGAAGTATTCCTCCGGAAATTGCAAATCTAAACCAATTGAGGTATTTAGAATTGGGTGGGAATCAACTTAGTGGTAGCATTCCGCCAGAAATAGGGGACTTGGAAGAGTTGAGTTATTTATATCTGGCATTCAACCAACTTAGTGGATGTTATGACGTAAATCTGCTTAACCTGGCAATAGGTACTAATAATGATATAAGTAATGGTAATAGCTTTGACACAGACTGGGAAACATTTAGATATAGCCTAAACGGAGTCGGAGCATGTAGCATGCCAGTTTATGATAATTGTCATGAGAATGATTCACTTGCGCTTATTGCCTTATACAATGCTACTAATGGTTTAAATTGGGATATAAGTCAACCAGTAAACACCTGGAGTGGAGTAACTTTAAATGGTTATGGATGCGTAGTATCTTTATTTAATGGTTCTGGTCTTAGTGGTAGTATCCCGGCAGAAATTGGGAATTTAAGTAATCTTAAAACTTTGAATTTAAGTTCAGGTAGTCTTAGTGGAAATATTCCACCCGAAATCGGAAATTTGAGCGATTTAATGGCTTTAAAATTAGATAACAACCAGCTTAGCGATACCATTCCGCCGGAAATTGGAAACTTGTACAAGTTAGAAGAATTACATTTATATAGAAATAACCTTACCGGAGGTATCCCGGCAGAAATAGGAAATTTATATAATAAGCTGGAAGAGATATATCTATATAGAAATGCTCTTACTGGCAACATTCCGCCTGAGATTGGATATTTGGATAAACTAAGGGCTTTATCATTATATGAAAATAATCTTATTGGGAATATTCCAGCAGAAATTGGGGACTTAAGTAATCTGACATTTTTGGCTCTTTCTAATAATCAATTGAGTGGAAATATTCCACCAGAAATAGGAAACTTAAGCAATTTGAATGTTTTAGACTTGAATGATAATCAACTTACTGGTAGTATTCCTTCAGAACTTGGAAATTTAAACAACCTTACGACTCTATATTTATACTATAATCAGCTTAGTGGCTGTTATGATGAGAGTTTAACAGAAATATGTGATGTTG
>JAHDFX010000036.1:0-329 GCA_020627965.1 Saprospiraceae bacterium
CATCGTAAGTAGCTGTCTGTTCCTTGTTTCTTTCGTGTGGCGTTGTCCAGTCCATTGCTGTGGTATTTATATTGGTTGGTCTCGTTGCTGGCTGGCAGCCAATTAGTATGACCAGTATGCATATTGGTATTAGTCTCATTGGTTATTGAGTTATTCGTTATTGAGTTATTGAGTTAATTTGTTGTATATCAATTACTCAATTAACTCAACAACCCAATTAATTTTTACACTATCATTAAGGACTACAACCTCCAATAACAGCAGAAAAATCAGCACTGGCATCCGAGGAAAATCCACTATCCAGACAAATAATAGTTCCTGCATCATAA
>JAHDFX010000036.1:339-4895 GCA_020627965.1 Saprospiraceae bacterium
TTTTGATAGGATTAGCAGTGGGACCCATAGCAGAATATTTCCTGCATCATAAACGACTGTAGTAGTTGCAGCTACATCACCTGTGGAAATAATGCTGTTTCCAGCCACATAATTAGCAGCAGGAATGGCATTAGCGCCACCGCCACCCAACTCTGTATCTGTCAGATCACTAACACAACAACTAACTACCGGTGCTGTGCCTTTTTCCATATAATTATGCAAAGTACCATTTCCTGTCGTCAGATGAGTTTGTAAAGCTTCAGGCGCTTCACAATCATCTTTCAGATAATAATCCAGCCAATGACAGGCAGAAATCAGCATTTGAGTATGTTGGTCTGCAATAGGCATAAAATTACCACTGCACTCCCCTATTAGACAAATAGAACCACCGCTTGCAATACCAAACTGACAATGACTGGCTCCAATAATATCTATATACACGTGATAGGGTGAGGCAGGTAAATTATTAAACATATCAATGGGGCCACCACCAGCCTGTAATACACACTCTTCTGTACCGGCAAGCGTCAACGTAGGAATCGTCAGATTAGCAGCATTTCCAATAGCAGATACATTATTAGTTTCTGCTGCTGCCATAGTTACCATTGTCGTGATATTCGGATTGTTTGCAGCCGCAGTCCAAGCACAACCGCCTCCCATCGAGTGTCCCATAACTGCCGTCAAGCCATTTAAGGTCTCGTAAAAAAAAGAGTTGGGGTCTGCATTTTGAATAAGGAAATCATCTACAATAAAAGAAAGATCCTCTGCAAAATCAGGATGACTCGGAAACGGGAAAACAGCATTTTCTGTAGTTGGTAATGCTATAATATACCCCTTTGCAGCTAAAGTATTATACCAGACAGAGTACTCTGTTGTTGCCATTCCAAAGCCGTGCCCAAAAACAATAAAAGGAAACTGCCCGGTACTTATAGCAGCATTAGTTCCGCCTGCATCTGATGGATAATAAACATCAAAATTGATATTGCGGGGAGCAAATGTTCCACGATCGGGGTCCTGAATAGTAATATCTTGTGTTCCGACCTGATATTGTGCAAAAATATTTAAAGTAAAAAGTAGACAGCCAATAAGGCTTGCAAGTAATCTAATTTTCATAGTACGTTTAGTTATGGTTTGTATTTAAATGTCGTAGCGAATTTACGCTTAAATGCTTGTAAACAAAAGACTTTACTCTGAAAAATGGTTAAAGCTTTAGCCCCAAAGCTCAATAGATGGACACTTAAGTGTGCATAGTTTAGGTTCTTTTCCCCAAATTTTAGCTTAGTTACCCGAAATTTTAGGGGGGATAGCCTAAAATTTTAGCCCTGGAACCCGAAATTTTAGGGGGGATAGCCTAAAATTTTAGCCCTGGAACCCGAAATTTGGGGGGGGATAGCCTAAAATTTTAGCCCTGGAACCCGAAACTTTGGGGGGATAGCCTAAAATTTTAGCCCCGAAGCCCAATAGATGGACACTTAAGTGTGTATAGTTTAGGTTCTTTTCCCCAAATTTTAGCTTAGCTACCCGAAACAAAGAATCATCCCAAATTTTAAAAGTGATAAAAAACAATTCGTAATAATGTCTATTTACAATGTTGTATTTTTGCATTTAATCATAAAAATTAAGACAAACCTATTATGAGATTTTTTAGTCTGTTTATTCTGGCATTATTTATCACTCCCCATAAAGCCTATACCCAAATTGATCCTGACTTTTCAGACCTTAAAAAGCATGTCAATACGCTGGCATCTGATGAAATGGAAGGAAGAGAAACTGGCAAAAAAGGTGAAATGATGGCTGCCAAATATATCATTAGCCAATTTGAAGCTGCCGGTATTGCGCCGAAAGGCGATGATAATACTTACCTGCAAACTTTCGATGTGCTGGCAGGGCGCCTTTACGGCAAAAACAATAAACTCAATATCAAAAATGAAAAACTGACTGTCGAAAAAGATTTCTACGCTTTGGAATTTAGTGGCAATGGTACAGTAAAAGGCAAGTTGGAAGAAGTCGGTTATGGCATAGTTGCCCCGGAAGAAGACGTGAATGATTATGCAAAAAAGAAGAAGCTCGCTGGCAAAATACTCGTTATTGAAGTGGCTACGCCGCTAAAAGATAATAACCCACATTCTATGGTCACACAGTTTACGGATTTAAAATACAAAGCTGAAATAGCCGAGAAAAAAGGAGCTGCTGCTGTTATTTTCATCAACTCCGGCGAAGGCGAAAGCCCGATCCCTGATTATACCAAACGTGTTACTCCGCTTTCTATTCCTGTGGTTTATGCTGTTGATTCAAAACGTATTAAAAAATATTTATGCAAAGAAGCAGAACTGGCTGTCGAGCTCATCAAAGACGAACGTAAGGGACATAATGTCATTGGCTGGATCGACAATGATGCTGATGAAACGGTCATTGTAGGCGGTCATTACGATCATTTGGGCTATGGCACTTTTGGTTCCCTGCATACTGGCAAAGAGCCCGAAATTCACAATGGCGCTGATGATAATGCCAGTGGCATTGCTGTAATGATTGAATTGGCGGAACGTTTGAAAAGCAATGAAAATGCTAAGGCTTTTAATTATATGTTCATTGGTTTTTCCGGTGAGGAAATGGGTTTATTAGGTTCCAACTATTTTGTAAATAATCCTACAATACCGATCAAGACGATCAATTACATGTTCAATATGGATATGGTCGGACGTATTAAAAATCGGACATTGACTGTACACGGTACCGGAACTTCTCCATCATGGGGCAACCTCCTGGTAGAAGCAATGCCTAAAGCCTGGGCTTTGAATGTAGAATCACATCAGTCAGGCATCGGTCCGACAGATCATACTTCTTTTTACCTTAAAGATATTCCTGTCCTAGGCTTTTTCTCTGGCACACACTCCGATTATCATACACCAGGCGATGATCCTGAGACTTTAAATTATTATGGCATGCATCAGGTGCAGGAGTTTCTTTATAGTCTCATCCTGGCTTCTCAACCTTTGGGCAAGTTGGAATTTACAAAAACAAAAGACTCGCAAGATAAAGGAGGTAGAAAGAAATTTAATGTAACGCTCGGTGTTATGCCCAACTACGGCTACAGCGGAAAAGGCATGAAAATAGACGGGGTCAGCGAAGGCAAAACAGCCGATAAAGCCGGACTCAAAGCTGATGATATTATTATAAAAATGGGCGACACAAAGGTGAAAGATATTTATGATTACATGGATGCTCTAGGCAAATTCAAACCTGGTGAAAAAACCAGTGTAGTAGTAGAAAGAAATGGAGAAGAGGTGGAGTTAGATGTAGCGTTTTAATTTGTAAACATCAACACATCTGCATATCTTTGAAATGTGAACACATAAAATCAATGCTTGATTAAAATGGAAATCATCAGTCAGGATATAAATACTCTTATTAGAAAATACTTTCCCGCATTAAACGAAAAAGGACTCACTGAAGAAATAAGTTCAGTAGGACGCATTTTAAATTTTGAAGCCGGTGAAACTATCATGGACTTTGGAGCTTATGTAAAACTCGTTCCTTTACTTATAAAAGGCAGTATAAAAGTAGTCAGAGAAGATCATGAAAAGGAACAGGAATTATTTCTTTATTTCCTTAAACCTGGTGAAACCTGTTCTATGTCTTTCTCCTGTTGTATGATGCATAAAAAAAGCGATATAAGAACCACAGCAGAAGATGACTCCACCCTTATCGGAATACCAGTAAAATACGTGGATGAATGGATGATGAAATACAGCAGTTGGAAAAATTTCGTTATGCGTTCTTACGACTTACGAATGCAGGAACTTATACAAAGCATTGATAGTATTGCTTTTAGCAAACTTGATGAACGCTTAATGAAGTACTTACAACAAAAAGCAGCGGCCACACATTCAAAGATCATCCTCACCACCCATCAGGATATTGCACATGATATGAATGCCTCACGTGAAGCTATTTCACGTCTATTGAAAAAATTGGAAAAAGAACAGCATATAAAACTTGGCAGAAATAAAATACAATTAATTTAAGATGAAGATCAGAATGTTAGGTAATTCAATCCGCCTTAGACTGTCTCAAACAGAGGTAAAGCAAATCCTCAATGAAGGAGAAGTCAAACAGACGGTCAAGTTCAGTAAAGATGCACAAACCCATCTTCATTATACCTTGAAAAAGACTGATGTAAATGAGATTTCAGCCAGTTTTGACAATAATGAAATATGCGTATACTTACCTATTGCTATAGCAAATGAATGGGCTGATAGTCTACAGGTCAGTCTGGAAAATCATGTCCCTATAAAGGATGACGAACAACTCAAGATACTGGTAGAAAAAGATTTTCAGTGCCTGGATGAAAAGAGAGATGAAGATGAGTCAGACCTTTTTCCTAATCCGGGAGAGGTACATAAGAATTGCTAGGTCAATAGGACAAACGCATTTAAACCACAGATGGACACAGATTCACACAGATTCACACAGATTAATATAGAGTTCTGTGCTATCATTCATCATTTATCGTTCTTCATCCAGCCTTCTATCTCTTTTAAGACAGGGCGGATAAG
>JAHDFX010000036.1:4995-23068 GCA_020627965.1 Saprospiraceae bacterium
ATCATTTATCGTTCTTCATCCAGCCTTCTATCTCTTTTAAGACAGGGCGGATAAGGCTATCACGAATTTCTACAATTTCCTGCTCGGTAAGGTCTTCGTGGTAGAGTTTTTTGATTTCTTCATCAAAGTAATTTATGTAATAATACTCTTCTTCAGAAAAATCAATACTGATATTTATATCTGTGTTTGGATAGTTCTGATTCTTATTAAATTCTTCAAAGAAATATTGAAATGAAAGTTTTGAAATATTAAAAATTGAAGATTGAGGAATATGTTCAAAACTTTTAAAGTCAGCAACTTTATATAAAATATCAGTCTTGTCTGAAAAATTGTTAGCATATGCTTGATATGATTTTATATCATTTAAGTCAAAAAAAACATTATGGTAAACATATGGAGAACGCCAAACACCCTGCCCTGAGGAAGGATAAATAATGCCTTGCTTAAATGAATTTGTGCCTTCTGTCTCTCGATAGATTTCAGCATGGTCTATGTAAATTTTGTAGTAAAATTTTGAAAAAAGATCATTAAGGTTTTCGCATTTTTGTAATATTGAGAAAAAAAGAGGTAATGTAGAATTTTGGAGAATACGCTGAATTTGCTTTGGATGTCTAATAAATTTTTCTGTCCCGATACTATTCGCCTTAACCTTCACCAATGCAATCTCCTTATCCAAATCCGTCTCTTCCATAATCACTTCACCTTTCGCACCCCGCAACTGAACATTCAGCGAATGTTTCAAACCCTCTCCGATATACTCTACAAGCGGTATCATTTCTCCGGCATCTGCCTGGCTAAGTGTAGCAAAGTACTGGTCACGTTCTTTAAGCGGAATCACCACAGGCGGGTAATGATTTTTCATTAAAATAAAGTTCATCAATATCCTGCCTAGTCTACCATTGCCATCGTCAAATGGATGAATGGCAACGAATTTATGATGGAAAACAGCCGCCAACACCAGTGGATGAATCTTTTTATTTTGTGAAGCGATTCTATACCATTCTACCAGTTCAGCCATTTTTATGGGCGTCTCTTCAGGAGTCGCATAATAATGAATAGCTCCGGTAGATGTTTTCACATGATTGGGCGCATCTTTATACTGACCTATTTTTATAAGTTTCCGGGTTTCTTTTCCGTCGGTAGTTCTAGCAGGGTTGAAATATTCTTTTTGTAAAACAATTTTATGTAGTTCTCTAATGTCATTTTCACTGAATCCCCGATCATCTGCGATCATGCTCATCATCAGTTTAATGGCTTCATCGTGTCCCTGAATATCAAGATGATCTTTGAGCTTTTTCCCCTGAGCAGTGATTCCATGCATGATAAAAGCTACCGTTTCTCCATAAGTATAGGGATTACCTTCAATAGCATTAGAATGATAATTCCAGTCCAGCCTGAATTTCTGAAAAATGCGCTGCTCCGTTTCTTTTGTAAATGGACGCAGATCATGCACCTGTTTTTTCAACTGGTCAATTTCTTCTAGTAAGGAAATTTTAGAAAATTCTTCTAGTAACTTCATAGGTCTAAAATTACAAAAAACACATTCTAAAACCAATTTAGATTTTGGGCTAGAGGAAACTAGATTTCTTTTAATTGATTGAAAGGTTTGGGCATACTCTTGTTAATTTTACAAGTATATGTGATAAACATCACTGTACAATTGAAAAAAACCTCTTTTCTTTGCAGTACAAATTTTAAATATACACTCTAATGAAAGTAGAACAAATATACACCGGATGTCTTGCGCAGGGCGCATACTATATTGAAAGCAATGGCGAAGCTGCCATCATAGACCCATTACGTGAGACAAAACCTTACCTTGATAAAGCAGCCGAAAATGGCGTAAAAATCAAGTACATTTTTGAAACTCATTTTCACGCGGATTTCGTGTCAGGGCATTTAGATTTGGCAAAGAAGACCGGAGCTCGTATTATATACGGACCCGATGCCGAAACAGAGTATGAAAAGCATTTAGCCAAAGATGGTGAAGAATTCAAACTTGGTAATGCTACTTTTCGTGTACTCCACACCCCAGGACATACTCCTGAAAGTACGACTTATCTGCTCATGGATGAAAATGGTAAGGAACACGCTATCTTCACAGGCGATACCTTATTCATCGGTGATGTAGGCAGACCAGACTTAGCACAGAAAAAAGGTAGCTTAACTAAAGAAGATTTGGCAGGTTGGCTATTCGATAGCTTACGCAATAAAATCATGCCTTTACCAGATGATGTCATTGTATATCCTGCGCATGGAGCCGGCTCTGCCTGTGGCAAAAATATGAGCTCAGAAACATGGAGTACTCTAGGTCTACAAAAAACGACGAATTACGCATTACGTGCAGATATGAGCAAAGAGGAATTCATCAAGGAAGTAACGGACGGGCTTATGCCCCCGCCACAATACTTTTCTCAAAATGCCAAGCTGAATAAAAACGGCTACGAAAGTATTGATGTCGTTATGGAGCGTGGAGTACAGGCACTTTCTCCTCGTGAATTTGAAGCAGCAGCCAATGAAACTGGTGCCATCATACTTGATGTCCGAGCTAAAACAGTCTTCGGAAAAGGCTTTATTCCCAACTCTATATTTATTGGATTGGATGGTAGCTTCGCCCCCTGGGTAGGTGCCTTAATACCCGATCTGATGCAGCCAATCCTTATCGTTGCACCAGAAGGCAGAGAAGAAGAAACTGTTAAACGTCTGGCTCGTATCGGTTGTGATAATTCAATAGGCTATCTGAAAGGTGGTTTTGAAGCCTGGCAGGCTGATGGACGTGAAGTAGATAGCATTGAGACTATTGATATGAATCATTTTGAGAACATCTATAATGATGATAAGAACATCCATATTCTGGATGTCCGCAAGCCTGGGGAATGGAGTGGAGAACATATTGCTGATTCACAAAACTTCCCATTAGACTTCATCAACGAGCAAATGAGCGAGATCAATAAAGAGACTAAGTACTATATGCACTGTCGCAGTGGCTATCGTTCTACAGTGGCAGCTTCGATCCTTAAAGCAAGAGGCTTTGAAAATCTGGTCAACGTACAAGTGACTTTTACTGACATTACAGCTTCTTCCGTACCCACTACTGATTACGTTTGTCCTTCTACTTTGAAGTAAATACAAGTTTTAAAAATAAACATAAACTACTATACACTTTTACCAAAATGCTGACTCATCCCCCTTTGGAGGGGGCGAAGGGGGTGGAAATTGGGCAATTTTGGTCAGTAGTCCACCCCCTACACCCCCTCCAAAGGGGGACAGTCTCTGCCAAATTGAAAAGTGTATAGCAACACAATCAAATCATTCCTTTGTTGTCCAATCAATTCATCAAGTCTTTATTACCAATAAGCGATTGGTTACCTAATTATAAAAAAGCTGCTTTTCGGGCTGACCTCCTTGCAGGTATTACTGTTGCTGTCATGCTTGTACCCCAGGGAATGGCTTATGCCTTACTAGCAGGAATGCCTCCGATTTATGGTTTATATGCTGGTTTAATCCCCTTATTTTTATATGCTATACTAGGTACTTCCCGTCAGCTTTCCATTGGTCCGGTCGCCATATCTGCCCTACTCATATGGGCAGGCATTTCACCACTTGCAGAAGCAGGAAGTCCTGAATATATCAGCCTTGTCATACTAACAGGTTTATTAGTAGGTGTTTTTCAGGTCATACTAAGTCTCTTCAGGATGGGTTTTTTGGTCAATTTCCTCTCGCATCCGGTCATCATTGGTTTTACTTCTGCGGCAGCAATTATTATCATTATCAATCAACTCAAAGATGCTTTGGGTTTCCATATTCCCCGCTTTGCCCATACTTACGAAACACTCCTTTACACCTTACAACATCTGCCAGAAACTCATTTGCTCTCCCTGCTGATGTGTCTCGGAAGCATAGCGATTATTGCTCTGTTAAAAAAAGTCCACAAAAAAATTCCTGGCGCCTTATTAGTTGTCATCATAGGCTCTTTAATCACCTGGCTGTTCAATCTTGATGAAAAAGGGCTTAATATTATTAAAGATGTACCAGCAGGGCTTCCTTCATTTGTTGTTCCCGACCTCTCAATTGCCAATATACAAGCCTTATTATCAGTAGTTTTCACAGTATCAGTAATTGGCATTGTGGAAAGCATTAGTATTGCCAAAGTACTGGAAAACAAACACAAAGACTACACGGTTCGCCCAGACCAGGAACTATTCGCTTTGGGGCTATCCAAAATAGGTGGTGCTTTTTTCCAGGCTTTACCCACTTCAGGCAGTTTCTCCCGTTCAGCAGTCAATAACGAAGCAGGCGCAAAAACAGGTATGGCATCCATCATAACGGCTTTGATCGTTGCGCTAACACTTGTTCTACTTACCCCTTTATTCTATTATTTGCCTAAAGCAGTATTGGCAGCCATTATACTAATGGCGGTCAAAAACTTATTTGAAATTAAAGAGATTATTGAACTTTGGAAGATACATCGACAAGACTTTATCATGATGTCTATTACCTTTGTAGGAACCCTAATACTAGGTATTAGCGAAGGCGTTATTTTGGGGGTTGTTATCTCCATTTTAGTTGCGATGTATCGTAGTTCCCGTCCTCACATTCCTGTTCTTGGCCGCTTACCGGGCACTACTGCTTACAGGAATATTGAACGTTTTAAAGACATTATTCAGCTTGACTCTATTCTTATCATACGTTTTGATAATCAATTATATTTTGCCAATATCCTATACTTTAAAGAAAAGGTAAAAGAACTCATTAATAAAAGAGAAAACAAACCTAAAGTCCTCTTATTAGATGCCAGCAGTATTCATGATATGGATAGTAGTGGGCTACACACACTTGAGGAAATCCATGATTTTTTAGAACAGCATAAAATAATTTTTGGACTTAGTGGTGCCATTGGCCCCATCAGAGACCTCTTATCCAAATCTGGTCTAATGGACTTGATAGGCAAAGAAAACCAATTTGTGAATATTCATAGTGCGGTACAATACTACCATGCTGAAAACGAAGACCAGCAACAATGGGTGGAAGGTGCTATTCAGAATAATGTCAAATAGAAAATTTTATTTCCAAAACGTTTGAAAATAGGTAAGACTGTTCATATTTTTAAAAATTGCTAATAAAAGAAAACCAAATCTATGAAATATGGTTTTGTGATCGACAATCGTAAATGCATTGGTTGTCACGCCTGTACAACAGCCTGCAAATCGGAACATCAGGTTCCGGTAGGCGTTAATCGTACCTGGGTAAAGCAGGTAGAAAAAGGAGAATTTCCTGATACACGCCGCCTGTTTTCGGTGATGCGCTGCAATCATTGTACAGATGCTCCTTGCGTAGAGATTTGTCCTACAGAATCCCTGTATGTACGTCAGGATGGCATTGTCGATTTTGATAAGGATCGTTGTATTGGTTGCAAATCCTGTATGCAGGCTTGTCCATACGATGCACTCTATATAGATCCCGAAACGCACACCGCTGCCAAGTGCAACTATTGTGCTCATCGTGTAGACATAGGGCTGGAGCCAGCTTGTGTCAATATTTGTCCTGAAGAAGCTATCATTTCTGGCGACATGGACAATCCTGATACACAAATTGCTCAATTACTTTCCCGTCAGCAAGTCACTGTACGTAAAGCAGAAAAAGGCACCAATCCTAATCTGTTTTATATCGATGCAGATGAGCTTTCGCTTAACCCTACAGCTACAGTAAAAGAAGATGATTATCTCTGGAGTAGTCAGGGTTTAGGTGTCGGGCATTTTGCTAAAGAAGCCGAAAAACTAGCCTTTTCCAATGGCGACATTCTCAGTGCTTTAATGGAAACTGATCGTCAATCTCCTACTGCCGGAGAACTCGCTAAAAACGGTGCTGCCAAATCTGTAGATGTTCTGCTTGGCAAAGGTCGTCGTGCTTACGATGTACCGGATAAAGGTATATTATGGGGCTGGGAAGTTTCCGCTTATGTATGGACAAAAGCCATCGCAGCAGGCGCTTTTCTGGTTCCTTTCATTGCTTCAATTTCAGGCTGGGCAACAGCTAATATGCCTGCTATGTGGGCGGGTTTAGGCTTAGGTTTAGCTTTTCTGGCAATTACAGGCTTATTGCTTATTAAAGACCTGGACCAACCTAAACGTTTTCTTTACGTACTTTTCCGTCCACACTGGAAATCCTGGTTGGTGAAAGGTGCTTATGCCATCACTGCTTATGGTGGCTTACTCACTTTATTGGCTGTATCTCATTGGTTAGGTTGGTCAGCCCTCTCCCCTGTTTTGATGTGGCTGACCGCTATAGCTGCTATAATTACTGCAGTCTATACCGCCTTCCTTTTTGCACAGGCAAAAGGACGTGATTTCTGGCAAAGTCCAACATTGAGCATTCATATGCTGGTACATAGTATTCTAGCTGGTGCTGCCATATTTGGCATATTGACACTCGCCACGGAAAGCGGTGAGAACTGGCTTCCTTTCCTGAAAAATATCCTATTAGCTGGCATCGGCATCAATCTGGCAACTATGCTAATTGAGTTGACCACCACACACCCTACAGCAGATGCTAAGCGCACTGTTGATATGATATTAAAAGGCAGGTATAAAAACACATTCTGGTTAGGCGTTATCCTTTTCGGCAATGTCTTGCCAATAGCTTTATTAGTATTTGGTGGCGCAAATGCCATATTCTTAGCCATTACTGGCATCGTTGTTTTAATTGGAATTTACCTGACTGAACATATCTGGGTAGAAGCACCTCAAAGAATACCACTGAGTTAAATCACAAATTTCAAAATCCAAATTCCAAACATTATTCTCTTTTTGGAATTTTAAATTGAAATAAATGGGACACAAGAAACCATCATTAATAGAAAAAATAGCTGAATCCATAGGGCTAATCCCCAATTTACATAAAGAAGAAGAAACTGATCTGACTAGCCTGACCGAACCTGGTGACCTGACTAAATTCCCTCCACCGGAACAATGGGACGACTGGGTTGAGTATGAAGCTAAAGCCTGGCCAAAGAAAGAAAAGCGCCATTATGCTATCGTACCTACGACCTGTTTCAACTGCGAAAGTGCCTGCGGACTCACAGCTTACGTAGACAAAGAAAAAGGCGAAATTCGCAAATTTGAAGGCAACCCATACCACCCTGGCAGCAGAGGAAGAAACTGTGCCAAAGGACCAGCCACGATCAATCAAATTACCGATCCGGATCGTATTTTATACCCCCTAAAACGTGCTGGTAAACGAGGTGAAGGAAAATGGGAACGAGTAAGCTGGGACAGTGTATTGGATGATATTGCAGCCCGAATGCGTAAAGCCATACAAGAAAATCGTCACAATGAAATCGCTTATCACGTCGGCAGACCAGGACATGAAGGTTATGCCAACCGTGTTATTCAGGCATGGGGCGTAGATGGGCACAATAGCCATACAAATATCTGTTCATCTGGTGCCCGATTTGGGTATAATGTCTGGTATGGCTACGACCGACCTTCTCCTGACCATGCTAACTCCAGATTTATTCTGCTGATTTCTGCACATTTGGAAAGTGGGCATTATTTCAATCCGCATGCACAGCGTATTATAGAAGCTAAAATGAAAGGCGCAAAACTGGCCTGTATGGACCCACGCCTCTCCAACACTGCTTCCATGTCTGACTATTGGATGCCGACTTATCCTGGCTCGGAAGCTGCTGTTTTACTGGCAATGGCAAAGATCATTTTGGAAGAGGGGCTGTACAATCGTGCTTTCATGGAGAAATGGGTCAACTGGCAGACTTATTTGGAAAAAAGACATGCTGGCACTGCTATTACCTTCGAGAATTACATCGAAAAAATGATCGAAGATTATGAGGAATATACGCCTGAATTTGCAGAGCAGGAAAGCGGGGTAAAAGCCGA
This sequence comes from Saprospiraceae bacterium, assembly GCA_020627965.1. Classification (GTDB taxonomy): domain Bacteria; phylum Bacteroidota; class Bacteroidia; order Chitinophagales; family Saprospiraceae; genus JAHDEO01. The sequence continues at coordinate 12,888 of JAHDFX010000036.1, forward strand.
TACCGTTGTGGACGTTGCCCGTCAGATCGGTGCTGCTGGTGAGCGTTTTGCTACGCACAACTGGCGGAGTGCTTCATCTGGTAATCTAGGTGGTTGGTGTGTTTCGCGGGCTTTACATTTTTTAAATGTGCTAACAGGAAGTGTCGGTACAAAAGGCGGAACATCACCCAATAGCTGGAATAAATTTAAGCCAAAATTCTTCGATACGCCTCCGGCTCAAAAATTCTGGAATGGTCTGCATTTCCCAAATGAATATCCGCTGGCGATGTTTGAAATGAGCTTCCTCCTCCCCCATTTCCTTAAAGAAGGCAGGGGAAAAATGGACGTCTATTTCTCCAGAGTATTCAATCCTGTCTGGACTTATCCCGATGGTTTTACCTGGATGGAAACTTATATGGATGAAGACTTATTCGGCTTACATGCTGCCATGACACCCACCTGGAACGAAACAGCTTTCTTTGCCGATTATGTGCTACCTATGGGACACGCAGCCGAAAGGCACGACCTCAATAGCTATGCCACCCACTCTGGTATGTGGATCGCTTTCCGCCAACCTGTTTTGCGTGAAGCCGCTCGCCGTGCAGGTAAGTCCGTAGAGTTTACTTATGAGAGCAATCCAGGCGAAGTCTGGGAAGAAGATGAATTCTGGATAGAATTGAGCTGGCGTATTGATCCTGATGGTAGTCTGGGTATTCGCAAACACTTTGAATCACCTTACCGTCCTGGCGAAAAGATTAATATTGACGAATACTATCAATTCATTTTTGAAAACACAAAAGGATTGCCCGAAGCGGCTAAAAAAGAAGGACTGACCGAGCTTGATTACATGCGTAAATATGGTGCTTTTGAAGTAGAAAAGCATGTTTATAAAAAGAATGAATACCTCTTATCTGATGCACAACTGGCAGGCGCCAATATAGATGATAAAACAGGTATTATCTCAAAAGATGGCAAAGATCTCGGTATCATGATCGATGGACAGCCCTATGTTGGCTTCCCTACCCCATCCCGTAAAAATGAGTTTTATTCTACAACGATGGCAGATTGGAAATGGGAAGAATATGCCACCCCGACTTATATTAAAAGTCATATCCATCCTGAAAAACTGGACAAAGAAAAAGGTGAATACGTACTTCTACCAACGTTCCGCCTCCCAACACTCATCCATTCCCGATCAGGTAATGCCAAATGGCTTATGGAAATCTCTAATCGCAACCCGATCTGGATGCATCCTAATGATGCCAAACGCTGGAATTTCAAAACAGGCGACTTGGTAAAACTGAACACTGATATCGGCTATTTTGTAGATAAAGTTTGGGTAACAGAAGGTATGAAACCCGGCGTTATTGCCTGCTCACATCACCTCGGTCGCTGGCGCAGACAACAAGACCAAGGCAACAGATGGGCTACCAATACCGTCAAAATAGAAAACCCGAATAAAGGGAAATGGAAAATGAATACCATGTCAGGCGTCCGTCCTTTCAAATCGAAAGATGCAGATAGCTCAAGGGTATTCTGGCTGGATGGCGGTGTACATCAAAACATCACCCACGCAGTACATCCCGACCCGATTAGTGGTATGCATTGCTGGCATCAGCGTGTGCGTATAGAACGCCCTGGTCCTGATGATAAGTATGGTGATATTTTCGTGGATACGAATAAGTCGCACGAAATCTATAAGGAATGGTTAGCCATGACCCGCCCTGCTCCAGGCCCTGATGGATTGCGCCGCCCTATTTGGTTCAAACGCCCATTAAAGCCCGTAAAAGAGGCTTATTATCTGGATAATATGGATGAATTTGGAAAAGTGAAAGATTAGAAATATTTAGATTGGTTCTAAAGAAAAAGAAGCTATTTTCACTATTGAGACCATGCAGAAAACATCATATTTTTATATTAAACAAATATAAAACAATATGGAGTTCATAGATCCTTTAACGGCAGCCCGCCTACAAATGGCTTTCTCGCTTGGATGGCATATTATATTCGCCTGTATAGGGATGACCATGCCCTGGATGATGGCTTTTGCCGAATGGAAATGGTTGAAAACAGGCGAACAAGTCTATCTGGATCTCACCAAAGCCTGGTCGAAAGGCGTAGCAATCTTCTTTGCAGTAGGCGCAGTATCTGGCACTATGCTTTCCTTTGAGTTGGGGCTTTTATGGCCTACATTTATGGAGCATGCCGGCGCTATTATCGGTATGCCTTTTAGTTGGGAAGGAGCTGCTTTTTTTACAGAAGCTATTTTCCTCGGCATCTTTTTATATGGATGGGATAAAGTAGGTAAATGGACACACTGGTTATCTGGTATCATGGTCGGTATTTCAGGTGTATTGTCTGGTGTATTTGTTGTAGCAGCCAATGGCTGGATGAATAGTCCGGCAGGTTTTGAACTCGTGAATGGTGAATTTACCAATATTGACCCCGTTGCAGCTATGTTCAACGATGCCTGGTTTACGCAGGCTTTGCATATGACCTTTGCAGCATTTGTAAGCACAGGTTTTGCTGTCGCTGGTGTTCATGCCTTCTTATTATTGAAAAATAAAGAGAACCTTTTCCATCAAAAAGCGATGAAGATCGCCTTGATTTTCGGGAGTGTCGCTGCTTTTGCCATGCCGATAACCGGTGACCTGGCAGCCAAAGATGTTGCCAAACGCCAACCGGCTAAACTGGCGGCTATGGAAGCCCTATATCATACCGAACAACCGGCTTCACTGATTATAGGTGGGATTCCAAATGATGAAACACAAGAGGTCGACTATGCCATTCGCATACCTTATGCCTTAAGTTTTCTGGCACATGGAGATTTTCATGCAGAAGTCATTGGTTTAGACCAAATTCCCGACGATGAAGAACCGCCTGTATTCATCACCCACATGGCTTTTCAGATCATGGTAGGATGTGGTTTTTTGATGATGATGATCGGTTTGTTCTACTTCTTTTTTAGTTGGAAAAGACAAGAAACTTTGATGAAAAACTGGTGGCTAAAACTAATCGTATTTGCTACCCCGCTGGGTTTTATTGCATTAGAAGCTGGCTGGACCGTAACTGAAGTCGGACGACAACCCTGGATTATTTACGGTATTATGCGAACAGAGGAAGCATTGACGCCTATGCCCGGTATTCAGTATTTTCTCTTTGTTATCCTGGCTGTTTATACCTTCCTCACGCTGGTTTTGATCTGGCTGATGCGCCGTCAAATCAAGACAGTTAGCCTTAGATATGCCTCTGCTTCAAAGGACGGTAAAATCGTTACAAATAAAGAGGAATTACTGGAAGCTTTAAATAACTAATCATGGTAGAATTTGTCATGTTGATACTTGGAGTTGCCTTATTTCTTTATGCCGTTCTGGGCGGTGCAGATTTTGGTGCAGGTATCATTGAGATATTTACCGGCAACAAAGGCATTAATACTATTTCACGCGCCATTGCCCCTGTTTGGGAAGCCAATCATGTCTGGCTAATTCTGGTCATTGTGGTGGTTTTCAATGGTTTTCCTAAAGTATTCAGTACCCTTTCTATTGCCTTACATATTCCACTTTTTATCGTATTGATAGGTATGGTACTTCGAGGTACTGCTTTTACTTTTCGGCACTACGATGTGGTGGAAGATAGTACCCATAAATATTACCACTTTTTCTTTCGTCTTTCAAGTCTTATTACACCGTTTTTTTTGGGTGTTACACTTGGTGCCATGATTCTGGGCAGAATAACATTAGATTATGAGCAGGGCTTTTATGCGGTGTTCATTGCGCCTTGGTTGAATAGTTTCACCTTTGCCTTAGGGGCATTTTCGACTGTTTTGTTTTCCTATATTTCCGCTATGTTTTTGGTCGCTGAAGTAGAGACAGAAACAGGTAAAAATATCGTATTGAAATATGCTCGTATCTCGCTTCTAGTATTAGTATTTCTGGGAGGATTAGTCATGCTAACAGCACATTGGAATGGTTTAGCTTTATTTCATCAATTCATCTCCAATCCGATAAGTCTTATCGCCTCTTTATTGGCGACCTTGATGATTCCCTATTTGTTTTTCACCATAAAAAAACGACAGATCAATGCTATGCGTATTGGTGTGGGGGCGCAGGTTGGGCTAATTATGATAGGCTGGGCAGCTGTACAATTTCCTGATTTCATCATATTTGCAGACGGAGCAACACTGAACATGTACAATGCAGCAGCTCCAACAGCTACTTTTCGACAATTGACTATTGCGCTGGTTATTGGTGTTATAATTATTATCCCAGCTTTCTTATATTTGTTCAAAATATTTAAATTGAAATAATCGCTATGTATCGTCTAATTATCCTATTCTTCTGTCTATTCCTTTTCTCCTGCGGCAATCACAAACACGATAAGCATGATAAGCATGGAGGACATCACCACCATCATCATGGAGATGCCAATGCCCATATGCACAAAACTTCCTTTGATGAACTGGTACAACGTTTTGAAGGAAAAGAAAGAGACGCCTATCAAAAACCTGAGGAAGTAGTGAAGTATTTGGGTGATTTGAAAGATAAAAAGATCATGGATATTGGAGCCGGAACCGGCTATTTCAGTTTCCCTCTGGCAGCAGCCGGTGCATCCGTCATCGCTGCTGATGTAGACGAGCGTTTTCTCAATTATATCAAAGAAAAAAAGCAAAAACTCAGTATAACTGACGAGCAAATTACCCTCAGAAAAGTCCCTTATGACGCTCCTTCCCTTGCCGATGGAGAAGTAGACATGGTCATCATTGTGAATACTTATCACCATATAGAAAACAGGAGTACATACTTTGCAAAAGTGAAAAAAGGAATGCCTGAAGGCGGTAAATTGGTCGTGATTGATTTTTTCAAAAAAGAAACGCCGGTAGGACCTCCTGTAAAAATGAAAATGTCGGAAGAACAGGTTCAGAAAGAACTCGAAGCTGCTGGTTTCACCAAATTTGAGGTCAATCAAGCATTACTTCCTTATCAATATATTATAACAGCTTCCTGAGTATACTGCAATGGACAATTCATGTAAGACACCGCGTTGGCGCTTGCTGAAAGCACAATTGAATAATCTCTCTCCAAAAGATTTTGCAGCGCAGATAAAAGCTACTGCTCAAGCTGTTATTATTGATGTCAGAACGGAGCAGGAATATGCAGTCGGGCACATCACCAATGCCATCAATATCGACTATCTCGATGAGGCTTTCTGGGATAAAATAGAAGCACTCACCTCAACTGACACTTCTACATTTTTCGTCTATTGTCGCTCAGGTCGCCGCAGTATACGTGCCTGTACGCTCATGCGTAATGGGGGTTTTGATAATGCTCGCATTTTTAATTTGGATGGAGGCTATAGTTTGTGGGTGGAGTACTTTGGATAAATTGAATATATGGTGTATTATTGGGTTCATAACTTCAAAGGCGACCTTATCAAATTCATTTAAAAGCCTTTAAAAGTTACTCAGGTGGAATGTATACGACACTCTGTGTCGTGTATTTAGTCTTGTTCTGCTTCATTAGAAAAATTAAAATGGGAAAGAAACTTACAGTTTATATGATTGATGGGACGGAGTATGGACCAAGATTTAGCGAAATTGGAAATTGGGTTGGTAAAGCTGTTTATAGCCCAAGTGCAGCATCTAGTATGGTTTTAGGAAGAAATTCCAATGGATTTATTGAGTGGGTAAACAAAAAAGGAATGACATTTAAAGAGGTACAAGAAAAAATGAATGAATAAATAAAAACGAAAGCAGAATCGAGTAAGGAACGGTGAACCATAAGCCCACCGCAGTCTCCTTACACCGTATGTTTGAATCACTAATATAGGAGATAGGGGGAAATTCTGTATTCGTTTCAATGTTGATAATGTAAAAGAAGCTCTATCCCCTATAAATATCAAGAACTCGAAATATGGGTACAAATGAAAAGGAGATCTATGCCCGAAAAGTATGTTTTGGAATAGGCGTATTCGGAATTTTTTTACTAACATTATTTAATTGGAATTTCCATTTAATGTTTTCAGGAAAGAAATACGAAAGCAAAGTGCTTAAAGTGCATAAACACCCCGAAAAATGCTATCAAGTGGAGATTGAATTTACGAGAGTAAATGGAGAATTGGTGCAAAAAAATATAACCGACTGTACGGGAGAAACTTTTCTATTTTGGATTGATAAAGGTGAGACACTCAAATTATGGGAGTCAAAAAGTAAACCTTATAAACACTACGTACCATTTGTCAATTTTGCAGGAAAAATATTTCTAATGATATTTTTTATTATTGTTCCATTTATATTTGCAATTTTTGGGAGATACTAAGAGCTTGTAAATCAACAAGAAACACTAACCCTCGTCTATGTGACATTCATCACAAACTATAAACATTCCTTTTCATAACTTTGTACGACCAAAAACTAAAGTACAAATTATGATAGAATTTATCAGCCAGCCCTGGCACTGGTCCATATCCGGTGCCATGATTGCCCTCGTGATGTTTTTACTCATCTATTCCGGAGAACGATTTGGGGTTTCCTCCTCGTTCAGAGCGATTTGTTCAGCCGGTGGTGCTGGGCGTATTGCAGACTATTTTAATTATAATTGGAAAAAGCATGACTGGCTACTGACTTTTATAGTCGGGGCAGCGATTGGTGGAGCGATTGCAGTGACGCTTTTAGCCAGTCCCGATCCGGTACAAATTTCAGCAGCTACTCAGGCTGACCTGGAAGGGCTGGGAATTGCCGTACCGAAAAATACAGATCAAGGCATGGGCTTTATTCCACATGATCTATTCAATTTTGAAACACTGACGACTCTTAAAGGCTTGATATTAATGGTACTGGGCGGTTTCTTAATTGGCTTTGGTACACGCTACGCAGGCGGTTGTACTTCCGGGCATGCCATAACGGGTTTATCCAATTTACAAATCCCTTCTTTGATTGCTGTTATTGGTTTTTTCATTGGCGGCTTACTCATGACTTTTGTCTTGCTTCCATTCATTTTATCACTTTAAAACCCAGACCATGAGATTATTCAGATTTTTACTGATCGGTATATTATTCGGAGTTGTGATGACCAAATCGGAAGCCGTTTCGTGGTTTCGTATTCAGGAAATGTTTCGTTTTCAGAGCTTTCATATGTATGGTATTATTGGTGTAGCGGTAGTTGCCGGCGTATTGATACATTTTTTAATAAAAAGAGGTCAATTCAAAAATATTTCAGGCGAAGCTATTCAATTCGCCGATAAACCCAAAACCTATACTGCCAGTATTATTGGCGGTACTTTATTCGGTTTAGGCTGGGCTATGACGGGTGCCTGCCCAGGACCATTATACACGCTTGTAGGGCAAGGGAATTGGATTGTTCTGGTCGTCATCGGAAGTGCTTTGCTGGGTGCTTTGACTTACGGTATTTTGCGCCCGAAACTTCCGCATTGATTATGTATCCACCAAAACTCAAAACCAACCGATATATCATTCAAGCCTATCGCCCCGAAGACGAGGAACGATTTGTCGAAATGGCATTAGATGAAGTGTCTGTAAGATTTATGGGCGGTGCTAATGGTATAGAAACAGAGGAAAGACAGTTGTTTAAAAAAGTATTTGAAATCTATGAGCGAAAAGATAAACGCTGGTTTTGGTTGTGGGGCATATATAAAGACAATGTACTTTGTGGACATCTGGAACTAAAGGAAAGTCCTAATACGAATCTGGACGAACTGGAAATTGTTTACATGGTACACCCTGCGGCACGACGACAGGGACTCATGACAGAAGTACTCTTATTGCTAAAAAATGAGCAGCACAATTGGGAAAGAAAAATAATTGCTACTGTTAGTCCTAAAAACACTAATTCCATTGCCTTATTAGAAAAATGGGGAATTGATAAAAGAAAAGCCTTAACAGACCCTGAAACTGGTAAAGAATATTTAAAATTAACCTTGAAAAGAAATACCTTAGATGCTGTTTGAATCTATTTTTGGATAATCACACTGCATGAAAAATCTATTTTTAGCATTTATATTATTAATAAGCCTTAACTCACAAGCTCAAACCGATAGTCTGGAATTTGATTTTGCCCGCTTCATTTATCTGGATTCCATAACTGTAACAGCTTCCAGAGGTGGATTCGACCATGAAGAATTCATTGATATGGTACGAGCAGATTCTTCTTTTTACAAAGCTTTTCGCAATCTGCGTTTTATCAATTACACTGCCTATAATGACATTCAGTTTTTTGATAAAAAAGAGCAGGCAACAGCCTCTTATTCCAGCATTAGTTATCAAACTGTAAAACCCGAAAAAAAACTTACCTGCCGAACCATGAAACTGAAAGACGAAAAGATAGTCGGCAAATACTATAAGAAAAATCGCAAGCCTCGATACTACACCTCAAAAATGTATGAACGCCTCTTTTTCACCTATGAGAAAACCTGTGAGCAAGACATTGATGCTCCCGCTTCAGAGGATGAACCAGATGGTAAGATCGCTAAATATGTAACCCAGTTGAAAAAGCTGATTTTCCAGCCCGGCGAGAAGGTAGATGTTCCTATCATTGGCAATAAAACAGCTATTTTTGATAAAAAAATGCTTGAATATTATAATTATTCTATTGAATCAAAAAGTTATAAAAATGGTACGGACTGCTATGTCTTTGGTGTCGCTGTAAAGCCGGATTATCAGGACAAAAAAGAAGGCAAGACTGTCGTTAAATTTTTGGAAACTTATTTTGAAAAAAAGACTTTTCAGGTGATCGCTCGGAATTATCGGGTAGCCTATTTTGGAGCTTTATTCGACTTTGATGTCACTATGAATGTAGAATTGACCCAACTGGATGGTAATTATTACCCAGAATGGATCAATTATAATGGTTTCTGGAAAGTTCCTACACAAAAACTGGAAAAGGCTAAGTTTACTATTCGCATGGAGGATTTTCGTTGATTCGTTATTCGTTGATTTGTTATTCGTTGATTCGTTGATTCGTGATTCGTGATTCGTTGACTCGTGATTTGTAATTTCTTATGGACGTATACGGCTACATAAAAAAGATAGAGTATTTAATAGAACTCAAACACATAGACCAGGCACAGGAAGAAATTCAGTCTGCACTCAGTCAATACCCTGAAGTAGCTGTTTTTCATGCATTAAGAGGCTTCTGCTTGCAAAAGTCAACGAAAGATAGGAAAGCCATCCTAGCTTATGAAAAAGCCGTTGAATTAGAGCCTGATTTTGTAGAGGCGCATGCTCAATTAGCTCTATTATACGACAGTATTTCAGATAAAAACAAAGCAGAACAGCACGTTAAAATCTGTCTGGAGAATGATGTTGAAGATGCATCTGTATTGGCTGTAGCTGCTCTTATTTATCATGAAAGTAAGCCATTTAAAGCCGAGAAACTACTCAAAGAAGCTCTTCGTATTGATCCTAATAATGACCGTGTACGTTATGCTGATGCCTATATGAGTGTAATGGGTTTAAAATTGGGTAAACTCAAAAAAATACTGGTGCGTAATATGGAAGATGACCCTGATTCGCCGGGTAATATGTTTGGTATGGGCTTAGTAGAATTATCACGTAGCAGATTCGATCAGGCAGCCTGGCTAATTCAACAATCTTATGTTCAGGAACCCGATCATGGAAAAATGGATGCCTGGATAGATGCCCGACTTGGAAAATATATTCCCTTTCGGTGGACAGTACCTTTTAGCTGGCCTTTTTATCCATTTTCGCAGGGTTTTCAGATATTCGCTTTGTTTTTTTTCTTAATTATCGGAGTTATTTTCCCATCAACCAAACTGGAAATTCATTATGATAACTGGATAAAATGGGTACATGTCGGCTTTGCCGCAATATTGTCATTGAATTATATCATCAAATATCCTACACAATATATTTACAGAAGAAAATACCATTCAGAAACACCTGTCTGGACCAGTCGAGACAGTATGAAAGCAGGATTATTTGTCACTACGGTCATTTACTGGATATTCATTTTTACCAAAAACTTTGATTTAATCGCTATTGCTTTTTTTGTACTGGTTTATCTTCCTGTCTGGTACTTGGTTGAGCAACGAACTACCCGTCTTACTAAGGGCATCTATATGGGACTTTATGGCTTAGGCTGGCTCTCTTTACTCACAACTGTCTCCTTAAATTTACTCAACATTGAGCATCCCGGATGGGTGCTTTATCCTGCTATGTTTGTCTGGCT
>JAHDFX010000036.1:23168-36340 GCA_020627965.1 Saprospiraceae bacterium
CATGATACAACGTCCGCCACTTTCTGTAAAGATTCTGTTTGCTATTGGTCAATTGGGCTGGTCACTGGCTAGTTTTGGGGTAATGAACCTGATTCCTTACTTTTTTATGCCACCTGAAGAAGCAGGAAAAACAGACTTTCCCGATTTTATTTATCAGGGCGCCATACTAGGCGGATTAACCATAGTTGGACTGATTGCTTCCGGTGGACGATTATTCGACGCATTTACAGATCCTTTGATTGCTAACTGGTCGGATAAGACCAACTCTAAATTTGGAAAACGAAAAAAATTGCTGGCGATCAGTGTCATTCCTTTTGCGCTTTTTGCTGTATTGATCTTTGTCCCGCCCAGCTTCGACAATACTACATTGAACGCCTTCTGGCTGGTAGTCACTAGTGTGATTCTTTTTGTTTCTTTCACAACATATGTAGTCCCTTATAATGCACTCATAGGCGAACTCGGTCATCATCCAAAGGATCGAATGTTAATCAGTACATTAGTATCTGTTACCTGGGCTTTAGGCTTTGCAATAGGTGGCAGTGTTTATGCTTTACAAGGATATTTCGAGCAGAGTATGTCTTCTGTTCAGGCTTTTCAATATGCACAGGCAATACTTTGTGGAATTGCTTTTATCTGTATGCTGTTTCCCATTTTATTTTTAAATGAAAAGAAATATTGCAAACAAACAACTTCCTCAGTCAATTTTTTAGAATCATTAGATATTGTTTTAGGCAATAATAACTTCCGCTTCTTTGTTATTGCTGATCTTACTTATTGGATTTCCGTTACCATTATACAGACAGGAATGATCTATTATGTAACTATTCTGCTAGGCATGGATAAAAGTCAGGCTAGTTTATTTGCAGCTATTGCTTTCCCTTTGAGTTTTTTATGCTACATTCCTGTTAATTTTCTAGTCGCTAAATTTGGTAAAAAGCCTATTGTATCTATTGGTTTTCTATTATTTGCATTGACTTTTGTTGTTTCCATGTTCTTGGGTAAAATGCCGATTCCTCCTATGATGCAGTTTTATATACTGATCGTCATGGCAGCTATGCCTTTGGCAATTTTTGGTATTATCCCTACAGCCATTATTGCTGATATTATCAATCAACAGGCAGAAGAACAAGGAGAATCGCAGGCAGGTATGTTCTTCGCTGTCCGTACATTCATGCTAAAAATGGGCGGGACTATCGCCTTACTCATTTTCCCTTCGTTGTTATTGCTTGGTCGTAGTGCTGAAAATGATTGGGGTATTCGTGCTACGGGCATAGTTGCGCTGGTATTCTGCCTCTTAGGTTTCTTATTGTTTCAGCGTTATCAGGAAGTTGGAAAAACTCAAGTTAATGATTCAAACTAAACACAGAAATGGACTAGATCAAATTTGCAGCACAGATCAATGTTGACTATAAGACGGGTACAGACGAATTTATTGGTGGAAAAATTAACCATTAACCATTACATACTGTACCCACTCTTCCCCTTCTTCCCCTATCATTTTCTCAAACTGCATCCCCAATTTCTCCATTACACGGATAGAAGCCTTATTAGCTGGTGCAGCGCAGGCAATAATGCGTTTTAAGCCCAATTCGGAAAAACCATAATCCAGGCAAGCTTTGGAGGCTTCCGTCGCATAGCCTTGATTCCAGTATTTTTTCATCAGTCGATAACCAAGGTCGGTCTCACCACGATCTTTATTATATTTCAAGCCACACCACCCAATATATTCACCCGTGGATCGTAGTAAAGCCGTCCACCGTCCGTAACCATTTTTTTCATAATCTGTATACGACTGAATAAAAGCATGTGCTTCTTCTATCGAATTAAAACCCACATCGCCAGTATACCGAATAACTTCAGGGTCAAAATTGAGTTCATACATATGCTGAGCATCTGCCTCGTCAATAGTTTTTAAGATAAGTCTTTCCGTCGTTAGTATAATATTCATGAAAAAATTGTCTACTTCATCAAAATAAAATGAAAATTAAACGATTTTTGCAAAAAAGAAAAAGACAAAAGATTGTACGACATGTTGAAACGTATTTTTTTATCGGAAAAGGTTATTCTTTTTGCCATTCTTCTGAATGCAGCTATATTATTTCTGCTGTCCTTCCCCAACTGGAAAAATGACCCTAACCTTCATTGGGTAGATAATTTTTTCATCTTCTTCTTCCTGGCAGAAATGGTCGTAAAATTATATTACTGGGGAAGTAAGAAATACTTTAGTGATACCTGGAATCGCTTCGATTTCTTTCTGGTCATGGCTAGTCTCCCTGCTTTAATGGCTTTATTTTTCCCTATACCCAATACTTCTATTTTACTGGTATTCAGAATGCTTCGCCTGGTTCGTCTATCCAAATTCCTTTGGTTTATCCCCAATATGAAACACATTCTGGTCGGGCTGGGACGTGCCCTGAAGGCTTCATTTTTTGTATTGATTGCGCTTGCCTTTCTCAATATCCTTCTATCAGTCTTATCCTGTCAGTTATTCAGTACACAATCACCCGACTTTAGTGATCCTATAAATGCTTCTTATACTATTTTTCAATTATTTACTATTGAAGGCTGGCACGAAATCACTAATCGCGCAGTAGCAGGACAGGATTCATCGACGGTCATCGGATTTACTCGCCTGTATTTCGTGATCGTTGTACTTTTTGGTGGCGTATTTGGTCTGTCATTAGCTAATGCAATTTTTGTAGACGAAATGATTATTGACAATAATAAAGAGCTGGAAGATAAGATTGACCATTTACAAGAGAAGATAGACAAACTACAACAATTGCTGGAACAACGATAATTTAGACGCTGCTTATCGTTTCTAACTTCTATTAGTTCATTTTTTTTTCTATTTTTGGCTTATGCAGAAAATTTGCTCTTATAGCTTTTTTATCATTATCCTCAGTTCACTTCTTATCTGTTTACATTCCTGTAAAAGTGATAAGAAAGGTGTAGTACCTCCAACTTCACCTGATAAATCCATAAAGTCTCTTAAAACAGAAATTTCGGATTCTGTCAAGGTTAAAAATAAAGCTGCTGACGTATTACGCATGATAAAAGCCGCCGACTGGAAAACACTTTCCGAGCATATTCATCCTGAGGAAGGGCTACGCATCTCTCCATATGCCGATATTGACCTTAATTGCACCGTTCTGGAGTTTGAAGATTTGCTCAGTGTAGACACAACAAAACTCTACAATTGGGGGGCTTATGATGGCAGTGGCTCCCCTATTCGTATGAATTTGGCAGAATATCATAGAAAATTCATGTATGAAGTGGATTTTATTAATGCAGAAAAAATTATTTATAATAAATTTGCTCAATATGGGAATACCAGAAATACAATTCCCAAAATGTACCCCGAATGTCAGACTATAGAATATTACCTTTCCGGCAAGGGCTCGGAATTTGAAGGTTTTAATTGGCGAGCATTACGACTGGTTTTTAAATCATTCAATGACGAATGGTATCTGGTCGCACTAGTACACAGCCAATGGACCATGTAAATCCAAATAGATATTATGATTAATGTACAAAACGGTTTACTAACGAGTAGAAGGAATCGTCCTTTTCTAAGAAACTCAGAGCGTTATACCATTTACGACTTAAAGGGTATAGTGGTACACTGGACGGCAAATAAAATGAAAGGGGCTAATTGCTGGGCAAATCGGAATTATTTCAATACCACCAATCGTTTCGCATCCGCTCACTATTTGGTAGATGACGAAACTGTGCTCCAATGCCTGCCCGAAAATGAAGTAGCTTTTCACGTTGGTGCCAGAAACTATAAACCTATCGGAATAAGTATTGGTGAGGGAGACAAAAACCCTAATTATTTCCTTATTGGTATTGAAATGTGTGTAAATGAGGATTCCGATTGGGACAAAACTTATCAGAATACCGTAGAACTTGCTCGTCATTTATTGAATAAATACAACTTTACTATTTTTCAATTGTATCGTCATTTCGATATTACTGGCAAAGACTGCCCTCGTATGATGATAGAAGAAAAAGACTGGCAAAAATTCAGAAGAGATGTCAATGAAGGTGCCAATCTACCGGTGGCTGAAGTAGTAAAAAAAGGTATTGTCAATGTAGATGACTTAAATATCCGTTCTGGTAATAGTGCCGATTTTTCTTCAGTCGGTAAGCTCAATCAAGGTACTGAAGTCAGTGTATATGATCGACTTGGCAATTGGTACAGAATAGGTGAAGAACGCTGGGTACACAGCGATTATGTAAAAATGCGTTTTCAAGATAAAAGCGGCGTAGTTGATGTAGATGGTAGCGACCTGAATATACGCAAAGGCCCGTCGTCTAGTACAGCGGTAGTTGGTAAGATAAAAGATGGAGAAAAAGTAACTGTCTCTGATTCAGAAGGAAGCTGGCTTGAAATTGGCAAAGATCGTTGGGTACATAGTAAGTACATCAGGTTCACAGAAGAAAAGCACGGATATGTGACCTCTAATCGCTTGGTAATTCGTTCTGGTCCGGGTACCAATTTCGCAAAAGTAAAACGCCTGACTAAAGGTGATATTGTAAGGGTTTTTGATGAAGATGGACAGTGGCTGAAAGTCGGTGATAGTGAATGGGCACATGGAAATTATATAGAGGTGGTGGCTTAAGCAACATTTATTGCTTATATTACGTTAATAATAAAAACAATAAACTTTATGAAAAAACTTATTCTACTTTGTTCATTAGCCACTTTATGCTGGTTCACTTCTTGTGAAAAGACCAGTGACTTGACAGAAATTCAGGTAAATAGCGCACTTGACTATGCCCTCCAATATGCCAATGCACTTCAGGCAGAACGTGTAGCAAATCATATTGATACTTATTTGAACAATAGTTCGAATCCTGCTTTTATTAATACTATACAGGAGACAAATGAATATATGGAACTTTCCGGTTTCAATCATTTTGACCGTTCGGAAGTTTTTACCAGTCAGAACGAAAATATTCTTTTCTATCCTATATTAAGAGATAGTGAGGCAGGCCGAGGTTTTCTTAATCTTTGTATGCCTTTCTTTCGTGAAAATTTTTCTACAGAGCCTATATTATTATTAGAAGGTCCTGGTACAGTGGGTTTGGGTATGATTGCAGAAGAACTTTCAGACAGAGGTGAAAGCATAGAAGATAATGGAGTACCCCTGACAGTAGATGTTCCCGGACAAGGTTCTTTTGAAATGGGATATTGGACTTCTTTTTTTACCAAGAATGGACATGTAGAAATTGATTTCGATGTAGAGAATCCATATATGGACAAAGAAGGCACACTAAATGTAAAAGTAACTTCTAGCGAAGAGACAGCTAACTTTGAAAAAAGCTGGCTGATAAAGTTTTAAGTTTGGAGGATTGAGTAAAATCAATCGGAGGGGTTGTCTGAGGAGTCAGCCCCTTTTTTTATGCCTATATCCCATCTATAAAAGTTAAAAACAATGCAAAATCGGACTTATGACGTATTTATGAATTTAGCCTTTACTTACCTTTAGAAAAAAAGTTATACTTTTGGAGTTATCCTCTAACTTTTACGTCAAATTAAATTAAGCTATGAATACAAGCCGTTTATCTTTATTTATCGTTATTGCCATACTGGTTACAGTAATTTTCTCCGCCTGTGAGCAGGAAAACAGTATTCTGGAAACTGTTCTCCCTGAAGACCCAAGAGGAAAGATCGTTTCTTACGAACATACCGGCACGTACACTCCTGATAATATTGACTCTATTCTGATAGAATTAAATTCACCAACATTATCCATCCTTGCAGGAGATTATACCGTTGATATGTATAACATTATCTATGAAACTATTGACGGCAAAGGTAATCCTACGGTAGCTTCAGGGGCATTGGCAGTACCGAATACCGACCAGCCAAGAGCCTGGGTTTCTTACCAACATGGTACTTCAGTAAGAAAAGAAAATGTGCCATCCAAAGGCTCTCAGGAAGTATTGATCGGTTTGATCTATAGCTCTTATGCAGGTGCCGTTGTTTCTATGCCTGATTATATTGGCTTAGGTGACTCGCCAGGTTTGCATCCATATATGCACGGCAAATCAGAAGCCACGGCATCTATTGATATGATTCGTGCCGGAAAACGTCTTTGCGGTACACTCAATAAAACCCTTAATGACAAACTCCTGATTCTTGGATATTCACAGGGTGGACACGCTACTATGGCATTACACAAAGAAGTTCAGGAAAACTATTCAGATGAACTTACTATAACGGCTGCTGCACCTATGGCAGGTCCATACGATGTATCCGGCTATCAGGCAGACCCATTTATCAATCCTGAAATATATCCAGCTCCTTATTATCTGCCTTATCTGATGTTTGCTTATAACGAGGTATATGATATGTATCCAAGTCCTTCCGACTTTCTGAAATCTCCATATGATGTAACACTTCCACCTCTTTTCGATGGTATCTCAGGTCCGGGAACCATCAATAATGCAATGCCTGATGTTCCCAATCTTATTATCAAAGAAGATGTTTTGGAGGACTTTAAATATAATTACGACCATGTATTTCGCCAGGCATTAGCTGACAATAATCTCTATGACTGGTTGCCGGAAGCGCCTATGCATATCTGTCATTGTACTGGCGATCAGCATGTACTCTATGAAAATGCTTTGGTAGCTTATAACTCATTTACCAATAAAGGAAAAGATGATGTTGCGCTAATCACACCCGGTAGCGGCGGGCACGATGACTGCGTTCTGCCATGTCTGCTTGATGCCATCATCTGGTTTGAAGAATTCTACGAATAAAGAATGAAATAGAATATTTGTCTATTATTAAACAAACTTTAAGGGCACTAGGAATATTGAGAAAAAATCTCGGTGTCCTTAGTGCCCTTAATAGTAAAAATTCCACGCTTTTTCTTTACTTTGCAGTTGAGTATGATAAGAGAAAATTTTCCACCTGCGGGTAATCCTTCTTATTTGGAAGGCGAATGTGATGGTTGGGAATACCGCACTGAATTTCAGGGTACTTCTCTGGAAGGAACTTATGATATGGTTCTACAGTTTCTTGAAGAGGAAGGTTATGGCGATTTACCTGTCCCGGAAGATGCGAAAGAATTACTCCTATTCCGTGTAAAAACCCGCAATAAGCAGATCCTCATGTTTGAGGATAATGGCTATGTACATAACCCAATTAAGATACTCTTTGATAAATACACCCCTAAACGACCTAAATTGATTTTGTGTATTTATAATGAAAAAGCAGAAGACCATCTGGTGAAATTTCACAAAGTGAAAAATTAGAAGGCTCAGTACTCTGTAACAGTCTACTGAGTTGTAATTCATCGAACAAGTCATGCAAAATGTCGAAGTAAATGGAAAAATTGCCTAAAAATTCTGTTTTTCCTTTCCACTGAAGAAAAATGTCAATGAATAATAACAAAAATAAGCCACTAAAGGACAGAACTATCGGTGACCTATGGGACGATACCAAGCAATTCTTCGATGACCTCACAGATCTTCGAGATGGTATGGATCAGGAAGGTACGATCGCCAATATTAACAACAATAAAAAAATGCAGGGTGCCAATGCCTGGTTGCTGATGTGCTCCATCATGGTTGCCTCGCTTGGGCTAGACTTAAACTCACCTGCAGTTATCATTGGAGCAATGTTAATTTCTCCGCTTATGTCCCCGATTTTGGGAATTGGCTTGGGGATTGGAATCAATGACAGACGTACACTGATCGTCTCTTTACAACATTTCGGAATAGCCATTGCTATAGCACTTATTACGAGTGTTATTTATTTCAAACTGACACCATTCGGACAAATTACTAACGAAATTACCTCAAGAACTTCTCCTAACTTACTGGATGGTCTAGTCGCTGTTTTTGGAGGACTTGCAGGTGTTATCTCCATTACCAGAATGGATAAATCGAACGCCATACCAGGTGTAGCCATTGCTACAGCTTTGATGCCACCGCTCTGCGTAGCAGGTTTCGGTTTGGCAAAGGGGGAATGGAATTTCTTCCTTAATGCCTTTTATCTGTTTTTTCTCAACTCTTTCTTTATTGCTATTACAACTTACCTTATCATCAGACTATTAGGCTTTCCTTATAAGCAATATCTAAATGACAAAGAAAGAAAACGGAATCGTATGTACATCATCTTTTTCTCCTTGATAATTTTAATACCAGCTTCTCTTATCCTATATAAGACAGTAAAGAACCAAAGCGAACAACAAAAATTAGATACTTATCTCAAAGAAAAAATCAAGAATGAATATACCATGCTTGATGGCTGGGAGTTTTTTGATAAAAATCAAAACCTTGATGCAGATACCCTAAAACTCGTATTATCTATTCATGGAACTCCTTTGAGCAAAGAAGATATTCAGATCTGTGATGGAGAACTGGAAATACTCATGAATAAACCAGTAAAATTGCTGGTCTATCAAAGTAAAGAACCTCCTATAGAAAAAATGGACAAATTGGAAAGTCGTTTTGAATTCTATGAGGAATTGCAATCACAACAAAATGCACAGATTGAGGGTCTAAACAAACAAATAGACAGCCTTGTCAGCATGCAATTACCTGAAATTTATACTGAAATTGAGCAATTATTTCCCAATATAGAAGAAATTGCCATTACAGAAAACGCCACAAAATCTAACTTTGATACCATTGTAGACATTCCCATAGTCATTGTAAAATGGCAGGCTAGAACTTCGAGTATTCAACGTAGAAAAAACAATGAAAAGCTAAGTGAATTTATCCGACTAAGAACGAAAATGGATACTTTACAGCTTATTAGTTATTAGAAAATAGTCTCATGAAATAATCATGTTTAACTATTCGTTTTTAAGTTTCAGACAGGCTTTAATTTTATGATAGAATATTACATTACCAAAATCCAAAAAAATGGAAAACATCCTCGATAAAGATGCTTTTGGCGAAGAAGTCCAAGTGTTTGCGACTTATATGAGTTTTCAAAGTGCCGAACAAGCTAGTGCTTACATTGAAGTCCTTAAAGCACATGATATATCATATTCAGCAGAAGGTTCAGAACATATTGCCCCTGAAGTCTATACCGGAACAACCTTACTCCCGAAAGTAGTTTTAAAATTATACCCAAAAGACTTCACAAGAGTCAATGAACTCGTTGAACAAGAGATCGTAAATCACATAGACCTCGAAAATCACCAGTTTAATCAGTTCAATAATGAAGAGTTGAGAGATATACTGGAAAAACCCGACGAATGGTCAGCTGAAGGTGTTGCTGTCGCCAAAAAGTTACTTACAAAGAGAGGTGTTGAAGTCTCAGATGATGAACTTCAGGAAATCAGGGAACAAAGATTACTGAATATCCGGCGGGGTAAAAAGGCTAAGCCTATCACTATGTTACTTTGGTTTATAGGTATTACCTTCGGAACTTATCTTAACCTCTTATTTCTGATCGGGGGGATAGGTATGGGCTATTATTATGCTTATGATAAAAGCACTGATCCTGATGGTAATAAGTACTATACCTTTGAGCCGCAAACTCGAAAATATGGACGATTAATGCTTTTCATTGGAATTCCTCTGATGATAATCATTGCTGCTATACCATATATGTATATGTAAACACATGGGCAAAGCTTCTAAAAATCTTAATAAAGAATTACGAACTAAAATTCAATAACTATGTCAACAAACTCTCATCCAAATATTCCTTTATGGATACAAAATCGCATTATTAGTTTCTTCAACTATGCCCGGAATGTAAGTATGGTGCTTGATGGAACGATCAAAGACGATCCTTCAGATGGTGAAGGTTCAGCAATGGGCGCAACTCTGGCAGCCCGGATTCTGAGAGAAAAAAATGCGCTGCCCAATCGCCGTTTTACTGATTTTGAGCAAATTGATAATATTCGCGGTGTTGGAGAAGGCACTATTCAGGATTTGGTATATAGCTTTGGCAAAAGTGCCGATGAAACCTTTAAAAAGGCCATGTACGACTCAGGAACCATCTACGAAGCCAACTGGCCACTCGAATACTTTCGATTTACTATTGAAGAAAAAGATGCCTTTACCACTATTGCGCAAAGCAATGAAAACCTAAATCAATTTATTATTGATAAAGTAGGAATAGTATGCTCAGAAAAGAATGTAGAAGTGGAAAAACGGGATACCATGATAGCAGAACTAAGCAATGCTTATATCGACAATTACAGTAATTCTACTCCTGCCGCTGCTTATGCATTAGCTTTATGGTTCTATGAATTTGATGCTGACAACTGGTTTTCCTGGGAGGGAATTCAAGAGCAAACTGTTCAGTATTTTGACCATAATTCAAATACCTATCCTTGGTTTATGGACTTATATTTTTTCAAAGGTTTTATCAACAGAGGCATTATCAATCCTGGCATTTCACCTGAAGACCTTCCTGTAATCGTCAATTGGGCAGAGCAAAGCATTACTTTTTGGGTTTCGGCTTTGTATGATTAAGAATCCAGAATATAAAAAGAAAACGTCATCCCCAAACATAACCGTCATGCCGGACTTGATCCGGTATCTTGTCGGGGTTTAGCATAATTTTTAATCAATAGCCACTGCATCAAATCACTCTTCGGCGCCTGCGGAGATACTGAATCAAGTTCAGCATGACATTCTTTTTTGAGATGTAGAAATAGTATACTTACCATAGTGTTTCCCATAAATCCTCCAGTTCCGGATTTTCCTTTTTAATAAGCTCCCATTTCCATTCTCTTTTCCAGTTCTTCAATTGCTTTTCCCTGAGTATAGCTTCTCCTATCCTTTCATGCCATTCATAATACAAAAGATCAGTTAAGTTATATTGCTTTGTAAAAGTTGAACCTTCTCCCTCTTTATGCTGATGCACCCTGCCACGAATATTAGCAGTGACTCCGATGTACAAAGTAGTACGTCGTTTATTGGACATAATATAAACCCAGCCAAACTTGGAACCAACACCTAAATTATACATTGTAGGCATTATAAATATTTTGAAGTTGAATAATACAATCAAAAATAGAAAAAGAATCCACCATCCCCAAAAAACAGTCGTCATGCCGGACTTGATCCGGTATCTCCGCAAGCGTCGAAGGAGGATTTGAAACAAAAGCTATTGATTGGAAATCAAGAAAAAATATACAACACTTGAATTTATTGTAAAAGATTTATAATTTTGTATTACCAAAAGTAAACTAAACATTACAATAAAAAGCTTTTGAGGAAAAGCTTAAAAAGCAGATACTCACCAAAAATCTAAATCTGCTTAAATCAGAGAAAATATTCTTCTGATAATTATTTTTGAAATTATGAGATAATTGTTCGTTATTCCTCCTCTAATAACAGTTTTTCTCAATTTGTAACTTGTGAAATCTTGTGAAAGCTTTACCTATGCTTTTAATAAGGTTCCTCAGAGTCTTCAAATTGAAAATAACTGTTTTCCACTTTGAAGGTTCTGTTTATAATTAATCTTCATGAAAGATGATTTGAACAGAGCTGAATCTTCCAAAAGATTAAAGGCTCAAAATATTTATCGAAAACTGATTCCTATCAGTATTTATTATCCTGAATTCAAAAGAATTTATGATGATTATATCCGTGTGCAATCAAATCAACCTCGAAGCCTCTATTTAACCATAGGCTTTGGTGTAATTTCTGGTGTTAATACACTTAAATCAACCTTTCCAAATGTGCTTTTCATAGAACATTTATCTATCATTCTATCTATTACATCCTTTTGTTTATTTGCGTTTCTTCTTTATCGTTATTTTAGTTTTAAACCAGAAAAAAGTATGATGCTTGAGGAATTAAATGAAGTATTTAAAAGACATGAAAAGGAAGAATTTTATATCCATGAAATTCCATCTCCTCCCCACACCAGTCAACCTTTAGTACCAGAAGAAGTTGAATAAACTTCTAAAATCCCCAAAAGAGAACGTCATGCCGGACTTGATCCGGTATCTCGTCGGGGTTTAGCACGATTTTTAATCAATAGCTACTGAATAAAATCACTCTTCAACGCTTGCGGAGATACTGAATCGAGTTCAGCATGACGTTTTCTTTTGGGGTCTTTATTTTTAACAGCGTAGCTCGAATAAGTTATTAAAAGATAGGACAAGACTTATAAGCATTCATTGACTTCACCTTAGTAATCGTATAGATAACCGACAACTCCGGTCCTCCATTACCATTCGTGGCTACTGTAAAAGGCGAGATATTCACATCATAACTTAGCCCTACGCTCAGCGTCGTATAATCCATACCGACGAAGAAGCCCAGCGCATCTGCCCAGCGATTCCAGGCACCGACGAGTAGACCGATCTCACTGCCTTTTTTCTGATTCATATGATACTTTATATTCGCTCCATAAACGAACTCCTGATAGGTTCCTTGTCGCTGATAGAGGGCTGCCGGCTGTACATCCAGCTTGGCAGAAACAGGGAAAGAAATATCCGTAACGAAGGCTAATTTTCTTGCCAGACGAACATCATTATTTTCAAAAAAGCTTTGTCGGGGCGTATTAATATGGGCGAGACTAGCACCCGCATTTACCCAGGTACGGAAGTTTGGTAATTGAAAACGCCAGTTGATCCCAACATTCATATCCGGGTAGACAAAACTGGAAATCGAGATCGTCTCCTGTGCAGGTAGATTGGGATCGAAAATATCGCCATTGTATTGGCTATCGAAAGTTAGATCATTCGTATTGATACGACGCTGTCCGACACCCAATTGAAAACCTACAGAAAGGAAATTATTGTCGTCCATGCGCTGCGCATAGGCGGCTGTAGCCATAATATTCGTCAGGCTTAACTTGGAATCTCCTGCTTGATCCTGATTGAACATGATACCGGCTGCGAAGTTGTTCTTTTCTAATAATTCGGGTAAGAGTTTGTGTTCGAATGAGCCATTGAAAGTCGTGTAAGGAACAGGCACAGAAGCCCACTGGTGGCGAAAATTGCCTACAAAACGCACATCACCGCCGAATATGCCTGTCAGGGCAGGATTGGTCTGCAAGGGTGCATTGTAGAATTGGGAGAAATGAATATCCTGGGCTAAACTTTGTAAGCTTAACAGTAGTAAAATTGATATGTAGGATAGTAATTTCATGTCTTATTGATATTGGTGCTCAGTATTTCGATGGTCGATGGTCGATGGTCGATGGTCGATGGTCGATGGTCGATGGTCGA
>JAHDFX010000037.1:0-1989 GCA_020627965.1 Saprospiraceae bacterium
TCAGGCTATGTGCGGTTTTCGCGCCTTGAAAAAGAAAAAAATAGCTTCGCCAAAGTAAGTAAATTTATTTTCACCTCATTCCTAACAGGCTTACTGTGCTTTTTGAATACCTCATTCTTTGCACAGTCCTGTGATAATCCAGAGCCTGACTGGCCCAATATACTCACGCATCAGCAGGTGCAGGAATTTGCCGCTAACCGTTCAACGGTAGGCACTTTCAATATCAGAATTAAGTTTCACGTACTACGTGATGATGATGGCGATCAAGGCCCTAGTGCAGCAGACATAACGACCCAGATGGGCTATCTGAATACACACTTTAATTCACATAATATAGCATTCACACAGGAGTCGACTAATTTTATTGATAATTCCGATTATGTCAATTCCAGTTACATTGGTACTAATCCAGCCTTGGAAACACCCTTGCTATATACGTCCTTTACAAGAGACACGCTGTATCCTCAATATGGCTCTACCAGCAGATTAGATGTATTTGTATTTCCCTGGGAACTGGGTTTCTTACCAGGAAGTGCTATAGCCATTCCCAACGATTACATGGCTATCTCGGAGCGAAAGTTTGGTACTGACTGGGATGCGCATATAGCTCATGAGATCGGGCATTGTCTGAATTTGCTACATACGCATCAGTGGTCAGGTGATTCTTGTCCTAGTGATGACAAAGAACAGGTCGATGGCGATAATTGTGCAACAGCAGGTGATCTTTGTTGCGATACTGCTGCTGATCCCAATATGGATAATGTTCCATCGTCCGATTGGAGTTCTTCTAATTGTACATATAGCAATACCAGCATAGTGGATTGCGACACCACGGCTTACTCCCCGGATCTGGACAATATTATGTCTTATGCCAGGGAATGCAGGGATGCTTTCTCCGAAGATCAACGCAATCGTATGCATGCTGAACTGACTTTTGGTACCAAAGGCCCGAGTATGCTGAACAATAGCTGCCCGGCAATACGTATAGTTAGTAGTACTATTACTAACGGTGTATACACCGCAAGTTCCACCGTAAATTGTGATGGCGTGGTGAATTCAGGTAGTACCGTACGATTCAGCGCAGGTACTCGAATAGAGTTCGTCCCCGGAACCAGGCTCAATTCCGGTTGTCAGGCAAAAGCATCACTCGAAGGCTGTAATCCTCAATGATATAAAAACTATGTATAGGCATTGATTTTCTCGTGATGACGGGAGCTTGCTCCGGCAAGCTCCATGTCATCCAATGTCTGTTTGCTATCCCGTTTTCACTTATATCATGATTTTAGCCGCTTATGTACAAAAATAACCCACTTATACACATAGCTAAGAAAAGGACTGCTTTTAAGTCCACCTTTGTATTGTAATTATTATTGAATTATTTAAAACATGTTCATAAAAAATTAAAGCACTCATGAAAAATCTAATTTTATTAATCGTAGGACTTTGTTTCCTGATCACTCCAAATCTACAAGCACAAGGAAAAGTTGCTTTAAAAGCAAAAGGAAAAGTTGGATTAAATGCCAAAACTGTTGCCAAAGGATATAATGTAAATGTTGTTATGTTCAATGCCGGAAATACAACAGGTACATTTAAACAGACCAGTACTAAAAAATGGCAGGAATTTTCTGCTGATGGTTCTGCAAAGTTCAATTTTGATGAAACAGGTAGAGACGAGTGGTCAGTTTATCTGATTGATAAGTCTCGTGGTGGTATGAGAATCCAACTAGACCTGTGGACTAAAAAAGTCAATATAGATGGCAAGCCCTACTACACGATTACCAATTCAAAGGTGGTTACCAATGGAACCAATGTCAACGCTGTTAAATTTGACGCCGGACGTACAACGGGTTCATTTGTACAAACCAGTGCAAAAAAATGGCAGGAATTCAGCGCTGACGGAAGACTAAAATTCAATTTTGACGAAACCCATAGAGACGAATGGTCGGTTTATCTGATCGACAATACACGTGGTGGCATGAGAATCCAACT
>JAHDFX010000037.1:2089-36258 GCA_020627965.1 Saprospiraceae bacterium
ACGAATGGTCGGTTTATCTGATCGACAATACACGTGGTGGCATGAGAATCCAACTAGACCTGTGGACTAAAAAAGTCAATATAGATGGTAAACCTTACTACACAATCACCAATTCAAAAGTAGTCACCAATGGTACCAATGTAAACTCAGTTAAATTTGACGCCGGACGTACAACAGGGTCATTTGTGCAAACCAGTGCAAAAAAATGGCAGGAATTCAGCGCTGACGGAAGACTAAAATTCAATTTTGACGAAACCCATAGAGACGAATGGTCGGTTTATCTGATCGACAATACACGTGGTGGCATGAGAATCCAACTGGACCTATGGACAAAGAAGGTCAATATAGATGGCAAGCCTTATTATACAATAACAAAAGGTGAAGTCATTACTAATGGTTTGAATGTAAGAACAGTTAACTACATTAATAATGGCAAAAAAGGAAGCTTCCAGCAAAATGGTCAGTGGACTGATAATGATGTAACAGGCAGGAAATGGAAATTTGAAGAGACAGGCAGAGATCAGTGGTCTGTTTATTTGATCGACAGGTCGAGAGGCGGTATGAGAGTTCAGCTGGATTTACATACAAAGAAAATATCAATAGATGGCAAGCCTTACTATACCATCACTAATGCAACAACAAATTAATAAAAGGCTCACTCATGGAGTAACCGTGGGGCGATTTATCGCCTTGCGGTTCTTTAAAATACACTATGATTCCCCCCAAGCACCTTCTCCTTCATAATAAGTCACAAAGTCATTTAGTATTTTGTGGCTTTTTTTATCCTTACTTACTGGCATTTTTCACTGTCTCGTTTTTCTTGCTTGATGAGCCTGAAACCTAGATCATCACGTTTTACTTTTTCAAATAGTCTTTCTTTATTGGCTATCCTTTGTTCACGGTTTTTTACATTGACTGCCAGTCCTTTAACAACTATGCCTCCATCAGGTTTAGCGCCTTCTTTTTCTCTGTAAAGTGTAGCAGTCAGTTCGGCTACATTACCAGTCATTCCATGTATTCCCTTTTTATTCGCACGACTACTATGAACCTTTTTGATGTCGTAATCAAACTTATTAAAATCACTGGCATGAGCAGCGACTTCTCTATCACGTGCAGCACATTCCCACTGGGCTTCGGTGGGTAATTTATACTTGTACTCACAATCTTTTGTACTTAGCCAGACGGCAAATCTTCTAGCACCAAGATGACTTACATTTACAACAGGTTTTTTTCCTTTTTCTTTTGTTCTGGGCTGAAATTTATCATTGTGCCAAACAATGTCGCTGCTTTTCCCAACATCTACCCATATCTCAATGCTTTTGTCAGCCGCAGTAATATCATTTAGAAAATCACAGTATTGCTGGTTGGTGACTTCATAAGTCCCCATATCAAAGTCTCCCATTGGTTTTGGGCGCTGAAGGACTTCATCGTCTCGTCTTCCCTTTTCTCCTTTAGGGCTACCAATTACACAGTCATCTCCATTGACATAAATAGTAGGATAGTAATTGGTTTTGCCCTTAATATTTGAAGTACAAAAACGGTCTATTTTGAAAAATGGAAAATCGCCCAGATCATTTCTGTTTATACTTGGGTTTTGTCGGTACCCAAGCTCTTCGCATAATTCGGGTACCCGCCATTTAAGATATTGATAAATTTCTCCTGTGGTAATTACTTCGTCCTTGTTTTCATTGGCTTTGCCACTTAAGCCTTCTATAAATGCTTCTGTGAAAGCTCCATTCTCCCAAGCTTTATCATAATAAGAACGTTCATTTTCAGAACTTGAAGTGATGATTGTATATCCACTTTTAGTCGCCGACATCGTTTTTATATGCTCACTAATACTAGGACTGCCACCACCGCTTTTTGCTCCACCAGATTCACAGGCATCAATAAAGATAAGTTTTTTGGCATCTACATAGTCCAGGCTATCCAATAGGTCTTTGAATCTGATAGAGGTTCCTTTTTTGTCTCCCTCCTTTATATCTGTAGGTTGAAGATAAAATCCGTCGTCTCTCATATTGCCATGCGAAGAGATAAAGAGCATAAATACATCTATAGGTAAAATATCATTATCCTTAATCATACTATTGAAAGCATCTTTAATGCCTGTATATCCTGCATCTTTTGCAACAATTTTACGGGAAAAGACCTCTCCATATAGTTTTTCCTCTCCACAGGCCTGCTTTGTAAAAGCCCGATATACATCAGTTGCATCATTAACAGTATAGCTAATGTCTGGAGGCGTAGGCCCGATAGATAAGATATGTAAATTAGGGGAAACCCCATTTTTTACGATTAAAGTACTTGACTTACAAGTTTTTCCTGAAGAGGTCATGACAACCTGAATTCCCATGACACCATTAGGGCTTAATGGTACGTAGTCTATTATTATGTCATCATTTCCAATTGTTAATGGTACTTCATCTGATTTTTGATTTTTACGAATATTTTTTCCGTTAACCAAAACCTCAAACTTAGCATCATCTGGAACCCCAAATACTTTTAGTTTAATTTTGAGGGGACTTTCGACATTGTATAAAATACCCTTTTTAGCACTGCCAAGCCAGTTAATACAGTCCTGAGCCATACAGGAAATGCTCATCAAAAAAGTCAATAGAAATAGCGAAAAGGTTTTCATTGGTTCAAATTGTTGAAAATGTAATGAAGCTTCCTGCTGTTTCAAAAACAACAGGAAGCCCATATTCATTTGTTCGGATTAGTAGACTTTAATTAATAATAACGTCTAGCACTATAGGAACGGCTACTCCTTTATTTGAATTGGCTTTGAAGCCCATGCCGCTATCGCTGTATATAATGTCTTTAGGAGGAATGAGCAAGTCGCTAAAGCCTTTATTCAGACGCTTCATAAAATTCTTTTCTTCTGAATTACGTACTTCCATAATTCGTTCGGTCATATCTTCAATCTCTTCATCCGAATAGATGACACAGATGTGGTCAGTTCCTGGATGAACCGATTGAAGGGCTGTAAATTCACTTGGAATAGTCATAGATGATGAAGTGTTTTGTACAATAGTTTTCTTCAATGGAACAATCCGTGCACCATCTAATTTGCTAATATCTACCCCTTTGGGGAAATGTAATTCAGCCTTGTTTTTACTATCAATACTGAAAACATAAACATAAGAATTTGGCGACATATTACTGCCTTTTAGCTGATAAACATCCCGTATCCTCCAATCTGGCAGCACATAGCTACTTCCACTAAATACAGGTACTGCTTCTTTGAAAATAGGGCTATCTGTATCTTCGTCAAAATCGGCAGGAAAGCGAAATGCAAATTTACCCTGCAATTCTATTGGTTTCTTTACATCTTTAAGCGTTTTGTCTGCTTTTGCAATGACAGGACTGGCCAACGGAGCCGTTTTTTCTTCGTCAACAATAGCAGCATAACCATATTTGGCATACTTAGCATAATCATCATATTTTACCCAGATAAAACCATTGTCGGCCCAATTGGTACCCCAACTATTCATGATCTCAAAGGCTTTTTTATAATCATTATAACCCACTACGCACATGGAATGTCCACCTTTAGATTCTGGGCTTGCGGCGCTTACATCAAGAAATTTAGTTCCTTTTTTAGCCAAAAAGAAACTCTCTGGCATGTTCATTCCTATAACCACTGGTCTGCCTTCTGCCAATGCTTTTTTAGTTAAAAATATTTTTTGATCTTCAGTAGCTCTTTTGTGAAAGATCGTCATATAATCTTTGATTTGATACTTTTGAGCTTTTTTCTTCAACCTGGAGTCAGGCATAATATTGCAACTGGTTACTTTATGGTCAAATTCATTGGCCAGGCAATCGCCCTGCGTTTTGAGAAGTTTCATCCCATCGGATATTTTAGCACCATTATAGCAACCATCCAATTTAATTTGATTAAAAATATAAAAAGCTGAAAGTACATTAGTATTACGAACAGCAATATCTTTAACTTCATCTCGCATGGAGAGCATTATCGTTAGGGCATTGCTACAGGAATATCCTACACAGCTACCATCATTACCCTGGCTGCGTGGAGTTGGTGCATAGTCACGCATACTGACTTTTATAGGTAGTTCATCTCCTTTGGCTCCAGGATCAAAACCTTCTGGCATGGCTTCTTCGGCAGCCCTTTGCTCTGATGCATCAAAGACAGCCCCCATCGGATAAGTCTGGGCACTTAGGCTGTTCAATAAAATAGTACAAGCAATTAACGTAAGTGAAATGTATTTTTTCATAATTTGCTGAATTGAGTAGTCTTTATTATTTTCTTAAAATTGGGACTGAATAAAGTCTATTACTAATCAACATCCAGTCCCGCTTTACCGTGTGTCATCTATAAATGCCCATTTTAAAATAATGTGACCTCAATTTTATTTTTTTTTCAAAAATAACCATATAACTGGTCACATAATGACTCAAAAAGAATCTATAGTTGTGAAAACATTCAAAACCAGTGAAATTATTGAAGGAATTTCCAAAAACAATCTGGAAGTATTGGACTGGATATGGCAGACTTATCAACCAGTTGTACAAGCCCATCTGGATAAATTATCCTGGACAAAAAGCGATACCGCTTTGGTTTTCATCCGTACTTATCAGAAAATTAAACAAAAAATACAGTTTAATACTTATTCTGGGCAAACATCTTTCAGACAAATCTTTGAAGAAAGATTACGTGTAGGTTGGCTCGATACGCTTTCAGGTTATATGCCGGAGGCCTTATTGAATAACGACAGTCGTGTTATTCGCTTATTTACAAAAGAAATCAGTCCTATTGTCTGGAGTATTACGGAAAAATATACTGGCTCTACAGAATCGGCAGAAAAAATATACGCTGAAGCGATCTGGCGGGTGCTGGAAAACATTCAGGCTGGTAAATATGAAGAAACTGGTAGTTTTAAGAGTTATTTTTTGGCTGTTGTTACGAATGTTTTGCGCAAAAATGTCAGAAAAGTAAAAAGAGAAGTCGCCTTCGAAGATTACCTGACAGATAAACAGGTAGATGATAGTTTTGATCTGTTTCAGGAACGAGAAGAACGCCTGGTCTTATTAGAAAAATTGCTGCGTCAGGCAGATGAACAATGTACGCAGGTTTTTGATCTGTTTTACTGGAAAGGACATAGAACCAAAGCTATAGCCCAACTAATCAATGTTTCAGAAGAAAGTGTCAGGGCAAGATTATCACGCTGCCGGAAAAAGTTAAAAGCAGCCTTCGCTCGTGCGCAACAATATGAAGTATTCTAAATACTAACTATAATGAAAAATACAGACCTAAATATAATTACTGATGCACTGAATAAGCAACTCAATGAACAGGCTATTCAGGAAATTCAACAAAATGCTGACTTGGGTGATGAAATTACATTTGCCAAAGAAATGCATTTTGTTGACCAACACAGAGAACAAATTCAGATGCAGGAAACACTTGGCAATATCTTCGCCGATCTTCAAGTAACACCTGATAACACGGAGGTAGATACATTGGTAAAAGAGGGAGAGATAGAATTCCCCAACAATATTTCAGGTGGCAATAACAAGTTATGGTGGCTAAGCGGAAGTCTCTTAGTCATATTAACCTTAGCAGCTTTATTCTGGATACGCCCTGCGGCAAATACTTTGACAGAGATCCAACGAAATACACTTGAAGTGCTAAGGCCATTAACTCTTATTGTAGGCTTTGACCTAGAGTCAGAAAAAGATAATTTCAGCCTTGGGTTTGATGCTTATGATAAGGGAGACCATACACTGGCGGTGCCTTATTTAAGTAAGTATATCAATAAAAATCCTAATGACGATCAGGTACGCCTATATTTGTCCATTAGTCAGCTATTTGCCGGAAATTACCCGGAAAGTTTAGTAAACTTGCAAACACTAGATGCAGGTAAAAACGAATTTATAAAAGAACACATCGACTGGTATACAGGCATAGCACATTTGATGAATCATGAAACAGAAGCAGGTATAAATAAACTTAGGGCTATTCAACCCGATAATATTCATTTTGAGGATGCAGAAACACTGCTAATGCAAATCATAAACCAATAAGAACATGAAGTTTCCTAACCGTGTACAAATAAGTATAATTATTCTCTGTTGTTGCTTAAATGCTTTGGATACTATTGCTCAAACCATTAGGGTAAGGGCCTCGGATGGGGAATATGCCCGTCATGTATTAATCACCTGGAACAGAACGGATGATGCCGCTTCGTACAGAGTATTGCGTAGTGTGCAGAATATTCCCGAAGACAGAAAAGTTATTGCCGACTGGCAAACCAAAGCTGCACCTATATGGATGGATGCAGAAGCCAAACCGGGGATGAAGTACTATTATAGTGTCGAGGTATTATATCATTCTGGCAAAAAGATCATGAGTAAGTCAGATATAGGATACCGTGAAGCCATGACAGATATGGCAACAGAAGAAGAGCTTTTGAGTTATGAAGAAGTCATGGCAAATCCGCAACGAGAGGTTTCCTTGAAAGATACTGTGCTGATGTCGCGTCCTGAAATAATTGTAACATCGAAGCCACGAAAAGAGCTTAATATTCGTATTGTTCTATATAATATCGGTGTTCAGCATGTCAAAAACGCCAGCATCAGCTATTATTTGTCCGAAGACGACCTCTGGGATACAGAAGATACATTTTTAATAGAAAAAGAAGCAATAGATATTATGGGTCGGGCAGACCCTATTGTTGTTGAACAAAATGAAAAGGCACCAGATACAACAGCTAAATATCTAATTGCAATATTAAAACATCAAAATGAAATAAAAGCAGTGACACACACATTGATACGATGAAAGAATAATAGTTGCGTTATCCGCAATAGTCGATAGTCCATGGTCGATGGTCCATAGTTGTTTTTTAGTTTAAAAGCTATTTCATTTTGCTTTGCAAAATGCATGATAAAAACAACCATGGACTATCGACCATCGACCATTGACAAATTGCGGCTTTCCGCAATTATAGCTTAACTATTCAGATAAACACACTATGTCCAAAACTAAGCGAACTCAGAAACAGAGGTATCTGGTATTATTGTTATGCCTGTACCTGATGGGAAGTCATGCCACAGCCCAGACAAGAATGGATGATTCTTTGTCTTTAGTCGAATTGTATAATACGACCGATGGTCCGAACTGGACGATTACATGGGATTTGAACCAACCTATGGATGACTGGTTTGGCGTGTTTTTGACGAATGGAAGGGTAACTTGCCTGGATTTGGACGGTAATGAGGATTGTTCTTCACCTGTCGCAAGTAATAATAATTTAGTGGGTGATCTCCCGAATTTGAATCTTACTGAACTGCAAACATTAACTCTTACTTCCTATCAATTAAGCGGCAACATTCCTGACTTTTCTAATTTGCCCAATTTACAATTCCTTCGACTATTTTCTAGTCAATTAAGCGGTAATATTCCTGATTTTTCCAATTTACCTAATTTACAAGAACTTTCACTTGGGAATAATCAATTAAGCGGCAGCATTCCTGATTTTTCCAATTTACCTAATTTACAAATCCTTCGGCTTGGGAATAATCAATTAAGCGGCAACATTCCTGATTTTTCCAATTTACCTAATTTACAAGAACTTTCACTTGTCAGAAATCAATTAAGTGGCAATATGCCGGACTTTACTAATTTGCCTAATTTAATAAACCTTGCGGTTCCCAATAATCAATTAAATGGTAATATGCCGGACTTTAGCGATAACTGTCCTAATTTAGTATACCTTCAGTATTTTGAAAACAGATATACTTTCGATGGAATTATATCCACAATTGCACAAAATGAAACGCTAGTTATCGTTCATCACTATGCCCCCCAAGATTCAATAGGTACAGAACAAACTACTTTTATCAATCAAGGCGACAATTACACCATAGATTTGATAGTAGACGACACCGTTACCACAAGCACTTATCAGTGGTATAAAGACGGCACAGCCTACACCACAACCACAACCAATGAACTCAACTTCACCAATCTACAGCCCAGTGATGCAGGTACTTATACTTGTGAAGTAACGAATCCTTATGCGCCGGAACTGACTTTGTATACTTATCCACATACACTAGTTGTGAATCCTTCTTCATTCAGCATCAATTGTTCTCAAGCCTTACCCGCTACGAACTCCGACGGAGAAGCTAATATCAATCTATCTGGCGGCTTAGCACCTTATGAAATCACTTGGATTGGGCCAAGTTCTGGAAACATAACAGGAGCTAATGATGGTGATAATCTCATTGGAAGCCTATCTATTGGAACTTATACCTTTACAGTTACGGATGCTGATGGCTTTAATGAAACTTGTGAAGTAACAATTAGCTCCATTTGTAATGCAAATATGGGGACTATTAATTTTACCAATGGAAATAACGCTTCCAATTACATCGCAGCATTACCCAGTATCTTAATCAGTGATGAAGTATTTGCCAGTGATGTAAACGCTAATGACGCTGCGGATGCTTTAAATGACAATTGGGAATCTGCTATATCTAATAACTGTTCGGGGCTTTTCTCTCTTACTTACGGAACCATTAATGCTCCTGTTGATGGTATTGGAGGAACGATTTCTGATTTATTTTTACCCGATGGTTCTGCATATGGTGGCACCGTGACTTATGAATTGGTTAATGTATCTGACCCGGCCAATCCGGCAACTTATATGACAAATACAGGTAGTCAAGGCAGTATTAATGGAATAGATATAGGTTTTGTAATTCCCTTGAATAATAGTTTACAAGATGATGCACCGGCGCCTACTTCTCTTAATGGAACATTTTATTGGACTGAAAGCTTAGGAGGCACTGCTAGTCGGAATGGAGTTAGATTCTGTTTCTCTGACCCGCTGGAAAATTTTGGGGCTTTTTTCGGCGATCTGGAAACGGGAAACCTGCCTGCCGAAGTCGTTTTATTGGATGCAGGAGATGGAATCATAACGGCTATGAGTATACCCACAATCACTGCTGATCCTGCAGACTGTGGAAATTGCGGCACCGGAGGAGCTGCTAGTAACAATAATAACTTTGAAGGCTGTGGAAATAAGGGTACACGCTGGATAGGCTTTGAAGGCTACACTACAACTCCCGTATCTTGTATGGTCGTGATTGTTGGCGATGATGATGCATTTACAGGCTGCGCACCAGATTGTGTAACCGGATGTGTACCTGACGATGGCAATTCAGAACATCTCAGCTTTGGCGGGGCATCTGCTGGTGGCTTTTGTGTAATTTGTACTGATCTGTGTGAAGGCGCCCCTTTGATTCATACCACAACAGGCTCTACGGATGAAACAAATCCGGATTATAGTAAGATATATATTCTGGCAGATAATGCAGGCACAATTATCACCACCAGCAATGATGGGGATTTTACGTCTAGTATAGCGAATGTAACAGTTTGTACAGAATATCGTGTTCATACTCTAGTCTATAATTCGGCTAATCCACCCACCGAAATTACATCCCTAATCGTGGGTAATAATATTAATATTATAAATGACGGTTGTTTCAACCCAGACTTTCAAACCAATTATGGTTGTTATAATGTATGTCCTGCTCCAGAAGTGGTGATTACACCTATTACCACCCCCAACTGCGCAACAGGTGCCGACGGATCCGTAGAAATTACCATTAACAATGGTGTACCACCTTATAATGTTATAAACACTGGTACAGGAATAATAACGCCGTTTTCAGTAAACACGAATGGAGGAACAACTACTATCACGGGACTCACAGATGGTAATATGTACAGCTTCGATATAGAAGACGTAAATTTATGCATAGAGAGTTTCGCAGGACAAACCTTTGAATGTGTATCATTGGCTTCTGGCTGCCAAAACACGAATGATGTATTTATTCCGGAAAGTGAAATAGTAACCAGTGGTATAGTAAATTCAGGTTCAGCAGGAATTATAGGGACGGGGACAGAAATACTTAGTGTTTGTGTTTTAATAGAACATCCTTTCATAGGAGACCTCATATTAACGCTCATTGCCCCTGATGGAAACAATATCTTATTAAGTGCAAATAATGGAACAGACTTTAATTATGGAGATGTAACACTTGGTACAGAAGTATGTTTTACACCAACTGCGACTAATGATATTACAGCCTATGCAGGAGGTCAGACAGGAGATTGGCTGCCGGAAGAACCAACAGGTTTCACCAGTCTCGGTGGCGTAATCCCAAATGGAACATGGCTGCTACAAGTTTTCGATAATGCGGCATTAGATACTGGTACTCTTCTGTCCTGGTCTATAGAATTTGATAATGGTGACTGTTCAACATCAATAGCCTGTGATGTGACTTTAGATGTGGGAAGTGTTACCTGTCCAGGAGATAGCGATGGAACACTATTTATCGAAATACTTAATCCGGGTACAGGCCCCTGGACGACAACGTGGACAGACGGTGCAGGCGCTTCACTGGGTCCTGATATAGAGGTTTTACTGCCTACAGTAATTAATACTCCCACCTATCTCATTACAGGACTTCCCGAGGGGCAATACGTCCTAACCATTATGGGAGGAAACTGTAGTGGTGGACTTTTTGGAGACTCAACACCCGTCACAACAATCAGTGCTAACACTCCTCTTTTAGAAACCTTTATAGACCCGGCAATTACTACACCTGTTACCTGTAATGGTGGTACTGACGGAGTAGCCGAGACCTCACCCGTAGGGGGAGTCGGATCGTATTCTTATTTATGGGATAATAACGAAACCTCCAATGTTGCAACAGCTCTCAATGCAGGGATACACACTGTAACAGTAACTGATACTAATGGCTGTACAGCTACAAATTCAGTAACCATAACTGAACCAGCTCCACTATCAGCTATCATAAGCTCCACACCTGAAAGCTGTTCAGGCAATGATGGAACAGCAAGCGTCTCAGCAACAGGCGAATCCGGTACCTATACCTATCAATGGGATGCTGCTACAGGAAGTCAAACAACGCCTACGGCTACCAATCTTACAGCAGGCACTTATTTTGTTACAGTTACAGATGCCGCCTGTGGAAGTATTGCCGAACCTGTAGTCGTTGATTCTGCTTGTAATTGTAATATTATTGATGCCACTATCAATGTCAGCCCATGCAATGATAATGGAACGCCTAATGACCCTACAGACGACTATTTTAATTTCACCATAGAAGATATTATTCAGGGTGAT
The DNA here is from genome assembly GCA_020627965.1 of Saprospiraceae bacterium. Lineage (GTDB taxonomy): Bacteria > Bacteroidota > Bacteroidia > Chitinophagales > Saprospiraceae > JAHDEO01. The sequence continues at coordinate 13,279 of JAHDFX010000037.1, forward strand.
CCTACCTTCTCAAACGGCTTTACCTTTGATGGTACTATAGTGAGTCCAACAGACCTAAGTGCCAATGAAACGGCGGGCTATGGTGCAGGCGTTCAATATACTTCACCTGATATTATCATTGAGGATGCTCAAGGTGGTACAGTTACATTGACTTTAGCTGACCTAGTCGAATCTACCTGTATTTTACTGGCAGACCTTACTATACCAGCTACTTGCCCTTGTGTAGATAGTACGCCTCCTTCTATTAACTGCCCTGCAGGTGTTACGCAGCCTACAGATCCAGGGGAATGTTTTGCCATGCCTGATACATGGTTGCCCATACCCGGTTTTACGGACGACTGCGGTCCTATTAGTATTTCTAATAATCAGCCATCTGTGTTTAACCTGGGAACAACATTTATTACTTACGTTGTTACAGATGCTGTGGGCAATGAGACTACCTGTAGTTATCCTATAACAATCATAGATGACGAAGCCCCTATTCTCGACTGCTCGGCACTTGGACTCATATTACCGGCTGATCCGGCTACCTGTTCCTATATTGCAGTAGGATCAGATTTCGATCCTATTGCTAGTGATAATTGTAATGCTACTTTAGTCAATGATCTGAATAGTACAGCGACACTTGATAATGAAGCTTTTCCGATAGGAACAACCACAGTAGTATGGACACTAACAGATGATGCAGGCAATGCTGTTTCTTGTTCTGTAGATTATGAAATCCAGGACAGTGAGCCTCCTGTTATTACTAATTGCCCTGGTACTACCATCGAAATTGCGAGCCTCCCTGACTGCGAAGCCAATGTAGCAGTAATGCCTTTGCTTGCAACAGATTGCCAGTCCTTCACCATAACAAATGATTATAACAATACATCCGATGCTTCTGATATTTACCCAGAAGGAACAACAACAGTCATCTGGACAGTCACAGATGCCAGTGGTAATAATGCAACATGCTCTACTGATATAGTTGTAGAGTCGGGTTTATTCGCCAGTGCTACTTCAGTAGATGAATCCTGTGCTGGTAATGATGGTAGCATAGATTTAACCGTTACAGGTGGTACTCCGCCATATATTTACAATTGGACTAATGGACAAATAGTAGAAGATATTTTAAATTTATCGGCAGGCACTTACTCCGTTTTAGTGGTAGATGCTAATGATTGTGAAACAGGTGTATCAATTTTAGTAAATTCAACCTGTGATTGTCCGTCTGGTAATTTTGTTAATGATCCTTCCGGTTTTGCTCCAATATGTACAGAAAATCTCACCAATGAATTAACTGACTGGCAAACTGTTGTAGCGTTAACAAATCCTCTTGATGCAGCACAAGATCCACTAGGAACGGGAAGCATTGTTTATTCTACAACACTAGATGATGCTTCTGGTACATGGACGCCAGATGGTGATCTATCTGGCATAAACGGAAATCATTCTGGTGCCGACATATGCCTTATTGAAGAACAAATCATTTATGCTTATTTAGCCTGCAATGGAAATACACCCGGAAATACCACAGATGATACTTATGAACTTGTCGGCGAATTTATTTTACAAATATGGCCATTCCCTGATGTTACATCTAATGTAACAGGATGCACTGGCGAGGTGATAAATTCATGCCCGGATGGAATTCCTGAGTACAGCACAGATGGTGGAGCCACTTTCGCACAGACACCTCCAAGTCTTAATCCAGGTGATCCAGACTTAATTGTAAACTGGCAGGTAGCTCTTCCCGGTGCTCCTGAAGGATGTGCAGCAACAGGTTCTTATACTTTAAGCTGCCCTTGTTTCCTCGTCTGGGAAACTCCCGTCATCGACTTTACGCCATTATGCAACGGCGATTGTACTGGCGAGGCAACGGTGTTCGCTACAGGCGGAACGGCACCATATAATTATCAATGGGATAATGGAGATATGAATCAATCTGCAAATAATTTATGCGCAGGAACCTACGAAGTAACTATTACAGATGATACTGGCTGTATAGTTACCGGAGAGGTCATCATAAACGAGCCCGACTTTCCTTTCCTTAATCTTGATGTAGTGAATGAAACCTGTGCCGGCAATGATGGTAGCATAGATTTAACCGTCACCGGAGGCACACCTCCATATAACTATATCTGGAATACAGGTGCCACTACACAAGACCTTACTGATTTATCGGAAGGTACTTACGCCGTTACTGTTGGAGATATTAATGGATGTACTTTGTCATCTAATGCTACAGTAGTTTCAGATTGTAACTGCAATGCTGATGCAGGTACAATAACAACCAGTACGGGTTCAAATACAATAAGCCTTTGTGTAGGAGAGTCTTTTTCGCTCATTTCAAATAATGATTATACCCTGCCACCGCCTCAAACAGGAGAAGTGTCAGAGTTGGTATATGCTCTTTACAACTGTCCGCCACCAGCTAGCCTAGACCCGCTTTTACCTGATCCTTGTTTTTCAGGATGGTTCTGGGCAGAAGAAGACTTTTTATCCGGAGATGATGGGGCAATTAATGAAGGAGGAATACCCGATGCCTTTACTACATTGGGTATAACTGGAACAAATAATACGATTTGGTGGTTACCGATCACAATAGACGATGGAAATGGTAGCATTGCTATGCCTAACGATCCTGATGGCATAGTAGATATTGACCAAAATAATGATGGTTGCTATGCGACAGGAACACCCATAGAAGTTACTTATCACCCTGATATAACTGTTGATTTTGTCAGTACTTGCGATCCAGTCTCAGAAATGGGGAATTATACCATTACTATATCCGGCGGACTGGGACCAGACTATACGATCAATAATATCGGAGATGGTACGATTTCAGGTTCGCTTATTACAGTGGATGGAGGTTCTTTTAATATAGATGTATTAAATGGCGATGTCATCGAATTTACAGTAACAGACGGAGGAGGATGTACTTATGGGCCATATGCAGAGATATTTGTATGTCAGAGCAATCCTTGCCTGGTTGATGCTGAACTGACAGCAAACCCTCCTCTTTCAGATTTTCCGAATGGGGAATACCCACCAAATACAACGGTGGAGTTTTGTATCAATATTAACGAATACACTCAGACATCTTTCAATTTTCTGCATGGTATTGTTCCAAGTTTTGGCGGTAGCTGGACAGGTACAATAACTCCAACGGCAAATCCAATGGTAGCAGGAAATAATGAAATCGGTTCACAATGGGCATGGTTTCCCGGTAATACAATAACCTATAACACAACAGGAAATTTCATCACTGATGAAGGATGGTGGTTTCAAAGTACTAGTTCTCCTGCCTATACAGGGGGAAATATCGGCGCCCTTGACCCCAATGACAGTTGGGGCGATGGTTGTACACGCCCTTGCTATCAAACAACTCAGGCTATTTGTGATAGTACGCCTAATGGTGTATGGAATGTAGATTGTGGAGGATGTGCAGGCGATCCTGTTTTATCTGTGGGGCCAGTAGGGGCTGGGGCTGATATTGAAGATAATGCTATGGGTCAGACTTTATGTGAATCGCAGTCCGGTGTATGGGATGCGGCCAATGGTTATTGCGTCTTTCAGGGTATTTGCGAAATGGGAGTTGGACTGACCTGGGAAGCTTGTTTCACTTTGACTACATTAGATGAAACAGCCTGTGCCACAAATCAATCATTAGATGTTTCGGTAATGGTATACGGGGATGGCGAAACCGGAGCCTGGGGATTTGGAGGATGTGTTCTTGATGCGCCTGTGGAATGGACTGGTGAAATGTCAACTGGATCAGGTAATGCACCTGTCATTGATCAACCAGCCAACCCCAATATCTGTTTTGGTGAATTAGTTACTTCTACGGCTGTATCTGCTAATGCCCTGCCAACATTGGAATACGTCGTAACCGACCCTAATACACCAGCTACTGATGGCTGGGGAGATTTGATATTGGGCAGCGCTCCGATGGGTACGTTTGATCCTGTAGTTGATTTTGGATTATCTGCTGGTGACCCTTTCTGTGTTACTGCGGTTCAATATGATCTTGAACAAATACAGTCAATAACAGATAGCATTCTGATGGGTTCTATTTCACCATCTCTTACCTGTTGTGATCTGGCAGCACAGAACATTCCGGCTTTTTGTACAATTTTGCAAGGCATTGGTATTAATTCAGGTTCAGATATTGAGGATTTGAATGATGTACATATGGTTCTACAACTATTCAGCCCTGGTACAAGCTTCTCTATTCAAGGCATCATATATCAAATCGATACGATCAATATGAATTTAGCGCTTCTTCCAGATACTTGCGGGGGAGGTTTACTACCTATCTGTTATACTGCGGATGTGGCGGAACAGGCCTGTTACACAGTTGCACCTTTACCTGTTGCTGGTACAAATACTACTTCCGAAAGTTGTGCAGGAAATGATGGAAATGCTTCAGTATTACCCAGTGGAGGAACTCCTCCGTATTTATATCTATGGGATGCAGCAACAGGAAATCAAACAACTCAAACAGCTATTGATCTTACAGCTGGTATTTATACTGCTACTATAACAGACGATAATGGATGTACAGCAACAATTGATGTAGAAATAGAAGAAATTGATCCTTTAATAACCAATCCAAGTCCTGATACAGATATTTGTGAAACAGAAACAACAACTATATCCGTCAATCCTACAGGCGGCTCAGGCAGTTATATTTACAATTGGGATAATGGATTAGCCCCGAACGCTTCGCATAATGTCAGCCCTTCTGCAACCACTACATATAATGTAACAGTTACTGATGCAAATGTTGCAGAATGTTCAGACTTAGCCAGCATTACGATAACGGTCATTCCTGAAGTTATTCCTGTCTTTAACTCAATACCAAATACATTATGTGAAAATATTGCTTTCCCCAGTTTGCCAACTACATCAGATAATGGCATAACAGGAACCTGGTCACCATCAACTATAAGTCAGGGAATAGCTACTTACACTTTCATCCCTGATAACACAAACTCATGTGTATCCCAGACAACAATAGATATTACGACGGTATCGCCACCGGATATAACAGACATTCAGATTGATACAGCTTCTTGTCCTATGGGGAACGATGGCAGTTTGACCATATCGGCTACTCCCGGATCAGGAGGTGGACAGTTGATGTATAGCATAGATGGCTCAAACTTTGGTTCATCTTCCGTTTTTTCAAACTTAGCAGCAGGCGTATACTCCGTTTTTGTAACAGATCAATCAGGTTGTACAACGACTAGTGAAGCCACAATTGCCGAAGATACTATAGCATTGGTTCTTGCAGTGATAGAACCTTCCTGCGGAGAAGCCAATGGTAAAATAACCATAGGGGCAAGTGGAGGGGTATCTCCTTATACTTATATGTGGAGTGATGCACAGAATGGAGCAACAGCAGTAGGACTTAGCCCTGGCACTTATAGTGTAACTGTAACAGACAGCAATGGCTGTACGGCAACAGATGCGGTTACCCTCAATGGTATAGATGCGCCAACTGTAGATATTGATACCGTGACCGATGTACTCTGTTTTGCTGAAACTACAGGCTCTATTGATGTTAGTGTTGTCGGAGGTGCCGAACCATATACCTATACATGGAATAATGGTGCAACGACTGAAGATGTATCCAGTCTGCCAGCGGGAACTTATAGTTTGACCGTAATGGATATTGATTCTTGTATCGTCATAATTTCAACGGATATTACTGAACCAAGTGCGCTGAATTTAGGTACACCAACTATCAGTGAGCCTACTTGCAATAATACAAATGGAACAATATCTACTACTGCAAGCGGTGGAATTTCACCATATACGTATTCATTAAATGCTGGTACAGGACAAACAGATGGACAGTTTACAGGACTCTCTGCTGGCACTTATAGTATTGAAGTAACCGACGCAAATGGATGTACAGAAAGTATAGAGGTGATACTCAATGATAATGTAAATGTTCCGATAGCCACAATTATTCAGGTGATCGATGTAGATTGCTTTGGGAATTCCACAGGCTCTATCAATATTGATGTAAATGGTGGTACGCCTCCGTATGATTTTGATTGGGATAATAATGCAATAACAGAAGACTTGGTCAACATTCCTGCAGGTACTTATACCGTCACTATTACCGATTCAAACGGCTGTACAACAACACTGAGTGAATCCGTAAATCAACCGACTGCACCTCTTGTTACAACAGGCATAAATGGGTCAGTAGTTTGTAATGGCGATACCAATGGCGAGTCCAGTGTAACAGCAAATGGAGGTACACCTCCTTACACCTATCTATGGGATGATGGACAAAGCACCGAAACAGCGACAGGGCTTATTGCTGGCACTTATTTAGTTACCGTTACGGATGCCAATAATTGTACCGCAACTAGTTCAGCTACTATTACTGAACCGCCAGTTTTAAATATAAATACACCAGTGGTCACCAATGCTGTTTGCAACGATGCAAATGGCTCAATAACTGTGAGTCCAACCGGAGGAATACCGCCATATACTTACTCATTAGATGGTGGCACAGCCCAAGCTTCCAACATATTTAACGGACTCGAAGCAGGAACATATACAATCACCGTAATAGATGATAATGCCTGCACAGACAATGCCTCGGTTATCGTCGGCACTACGGGTATACCAGTATTGACTGTCGAAAATATAACTCATGTAGCCTGTTATGGAGAAGCCACAGGCTCCGTTGAACTTGCTGTAACTGATGGCGTCCCCCCTTACAGTTTTGAATGGAGCGACGGAGGAACTGGTGATTCTCGTTCAGACCTGGAAGCAGGTATTTATGAGGTAACCGTAACAGATATTCCGGGCTGCCAGGCAACAGTTAGTATAGAAATTTTAGAGCCCGATGAATTAGAAATTTACTGCCCTGAAGAACCAGGAGACTCTATTATAACTATTATTGGAGGCACACCTGACTACTTCATAGAATTTTCAAGCCTTTTATTCAATGATACAATACCCGGTACTTCTGGTGATAATAATATTTCATTTTTGCCTTATGGTACTTATTATGTCACCGTTACAGATGCGAACAATTGTCAGGCTACTTGTGAGTTTATACTGGAATCTGATTGTGGCTTACCTGTTGTCCCTGATATTATTACGCCCAATGGCGATAATGACCATCCCGATTTATATATCCTCAATATAAATCCAGATTGTCCAGTATCTATTTCTATTTACAATCGTTGGGGGGAACGCGTTTTTGAAAAAGAGAATTATAATAATGACCCACCATGGGACGGTACTCATAAAGGGGAAAAATTACCTCCGACAGTATATTATTATATTTTAGAACGAGATGGCATTATCCTTAAAAGGGGAGGGCTTACTATTTTTTAAAATCCACCACCTATGAAAAAAACACTAGCCACTATTATAATTACACTCAGTATTTTTGCGAGCCTGAGAAGTCAGCAATTACCGAAATATAGCTTCTTTGAGGATAATATGAGTGCTATAAATCCAGCATTACCCCGAACGGAATTTATGTACGAGGATTATTCTTTCTTCCTCAATGCTACTTATCGAAATCAATGGGTTGGCTTCGAACATGCGCCAAAGACTTTTCTTTTTCAGGCAGGTACCTGGCTTCCCGACTGGAGTGCAAATAATTTTTTCCAGATGTTGGGAAATACACAGGCAGGACTAGACATCGTCCATGATGAAACCGGGCCTTTTTCTTTTTCTGGTGTATATGGACGCCTTGGACACTTGATTTATCTCAACGAAAGTGAAAGAACATTTATATCAGGAGGGCTCAGCGTAGGTCTTAATATGCAGCGTATAAAACTGGAAGTATTATCTCCAGCCGCCCAGGCCGATCCCTATCTTCAGGGTTTATCTACTGGCACCAGTATGCTGCCAGATGCAGGAGCAGGTATAGCTTTTGCCCATTATTTTGTAAAAGAAGGCTATCATTTTGACGACAGTCAGGGCATCTATTTTGGGGTCTCTGTACCCCAGGTACTTGGACTTAACGTTAGGTATCGACAAGAAGACGGAACGCTGGATATTCCGAGGGTTCGCCATTACAATGCTGTGTTGGGTGGACAAATTGGTCCCGAATCAGATAATTTCAGGTTCAGACCTACTTTTATTTATAAATATGTTCCTAAGGGACTGGATTATTATGGAGGAAGTATAGACCTCCTTCTTAAAAAAAGAGTTATTGTCGGTTTTGGTGCTAATTCCAATCCAGCCATCTCAGGAAGAGCTGGTTTTTATATTCCAATGGAGGGGCCCGATAGCTCTGATAAGGCAGCTTTACGCGTTGGTTTTAATTATACCTGGCAAATGAATGATGAAAATCTGGGAAGTGTACTGGAATTTACCGCTACTTACATGATTGATTATCAAAATTAGCGGTATTTTTGCCCTATGGATTTAACGACGCTTTATCAAAAAAGGGCGCAGGAATTTGAGGAAACCTCAAAGCGGCTTAGAGCAAAATATGATCGCCTCGCTTTAGTGCGTTTATTGGTTTTTGTGGCAGGAGTAGTCATCTTCTTTTTGCTTTTTGGCATCAATGCCTGGTATGCCTGGGGCTTTGCGCTCTTGTTCATTATTGCTTTTGTTCGTTTTGTTATGTGGCACTTTAGCATTGCGCGTGAAGCAGATTATTACAAGCGTTTAAAAGTAATTAATGAAAATGAACAAGCTTACCTTGATGGCAATATTGAGGCATTTAATGGTGGAGAAGAATTCATAGATGCAGATCATCCTTATACCGTCGATCTGGATATTTTTGGAGAACATTCAGTTTTTCAATCTATTAACAGAACGGTTACCTCTATCGGAAAACAGGAACTCGCTGATTACTTGAGCCATCATACCGATAAAACAGAAATATTGTCTCGTCAGGAAGCAATAAAAGAACTGGCAAAAAAAGTAGACTGGCGGCAGCACTTTCAGGCAAAAGGCGCTGATGCTAATGAAGAACCTGTTTATGTAAATCGTCTGCTCAACTGGATGAAAGACGAACCTATTGTACTGGGTAATAAATTATATACACTTGCCCTTTATATCGTTCCTTTAATTATGATTGGGGTCTTGTTCATTCCTGTAGATGTCATGCCCTGGAAATATCGTTGGATATTTTTGCTCATCCCTGGTTATTTTCTCCGACAAACGATGGAACGCATAGGTTTCATGCATGAAAAAACGGCTAAAGCTGAGGAAATGTTGAGCAATTATTCCCAACTTATTGCCCATATTGAAAAAGAAAATTTTCAATCAGATAAATTAACACAATTAAAACAATTACTTTCTACAGAAACGGGTACTGCTTCCGCACAATTAAAAAAGTTATCCCGTATCATTAGTCAATTGAATGTTCGTTATAATGCCTTTGCTTTGGTTTTGGAATTGGGCGGGCTATGGAGCATGCAATACACCAGAAAACTGGAACGCTGGAAGGAGGCTCAGCAGGGAAATTTAGAAAAATGGTTTGAGGCTTTACGCCAATTTGATGCTTTATCAAGCACAGCCACATTGCATTATAATCGCCCCGAATGGGCTTTCCCCGAAATTGTTGAAGATACCAAAACTGTTTTTGATGGTGAAGAAATCGGACACCCGCTGCTTCATCCTGATACACGAGTAGACAACGACCTCAACATTCCTCATCGAGGGCATATCAAGCTGATTACGGGTTCAAACATGGGAGGAAAAAGTACTTTTCTTCGCAGTACAGGCTTGGCAATTGTCATGGCAATGATGGGAGCACCAGTATGTGCCAGACAATTTAGAGTTCCTCTTACGCAGGTATATACTAGCATGCGGACTAAAGATGCTTTGCATGAAAGCACTTCTTCATTTTATGCCGAATTAAAGCGTTTACAGTTTATTATAAAAGCAGTTGAAAACGGTGATAACATTTTCTTTCTTTTGGATGAAATCTTGAAAGGCACCAACTCCCACGACCGTCATACAGGCTCAAAAGCATTGATCTTACAATTGGTTAAACATAAAGGTTCAGGACTCATTGCCACCCACGACCTCGAACTCGGCCCACTTGCCGAACAACATCCAAATGATCTGGAAAATCTATGCTTTGAAGTAGAAGTAAATGGAGATGAACTGGCTTTTGATTATAAAATAAAACCAGGAGTCAGTCAGAGTCTCAACGCAACCATACTCATGAAACGAATGGGCATCAATATCCCGTAAGGGGGCAATAGCATTGACCAATATTGAGATCAGACCCAAATAGCACAATGATCTAAGTCTATACTCTCTTCGTAAAAAATACGGGTAGTTTCTTCAAAAGAACGGGTGTAATCAGACACATAGAACTGGTGAGGCTTGCGACGTTTGTCATTGAGTAGCTTATACTGCGTCAATAATGTGCGAACCTGATCTGCAACCACATCTATAGAATCAAATATACGAACATCCTCACCCAGGAAAGCCTTGATCTCAGGGCGGATAAGCGGATAATGTGTGCAGGCCAACAGCAGGGCTTCCATATTATCAAAGTCTGATCTGCCCAGATAATCTTCAATGATAGCTCGACTGATCTTATTTTCAAAATAGCCTTCTTCGATCATAGGAACAAGTAAAGGGGTAGCCATAGAAGCTACAGTCAAACCAGGTTGTTTTTCCAATAATTTTCGCTGGTAAATCCCTGTGTTTATGGTGGCTTTAGTCGCAATGACACCGACTTTATCGTATTGCTGACCAACTACAGCTTCTACAAGCGGATCAACAACATTAACAAAGATGGTTTGCCCTTTAAAAAAATCGATCAATACTTCAGATGCAGCAGAAGAAGCAGAGTTGCAGGCTATAACAATCATTTTGCAACCCTTTTCTAAAAGGAACTTTGTGATCGTAATACAATAATAACGGATAGCATCGACAGATTTATCGCCGTAAGGAAGGTGGGCAGTGTCGCCAAAATAGATGATCTCCTCATTCGGGAGATGCTTAGTAATAGCATTGGCGACCGTCAGGCCGCCAATGCCGGAATCAAATATTCCAATAGGTTGTATATTTTTCAAGCGATGATTAGTTTACTTTCGCTTTTACTTTGCTGGAAATATCTGTAGAAGGATCTGCATATAAGATTACACTGGAATCCAGAATAAATTTGTACCCACTCTCTTTAGCTATAGCATCTACAGCCGACTGGAAATCGGAAAGTAGTGGACGCATCAAACTTTCTTCTTTTTCAATGATTTTTGACTGTGCTTCTCTTCTTTCTTTATCAATCGCAAGTGCTTCTTTCTGAATCTCTGCACTGAGCGCATTAATATCGTTTTGTGTCATACTGCCACTGGCAGCACGTTTTTCACCGTCTTGTATCTTTTGTTGTAATCTTGTTTCCTTTGCTATAATAGCATCACTGAGTTGCTTGGCATAAGTTTCTGCCTGGCTTTTAGCAGCCTGTGTAGATGCCATGCCTGCAAATATTTCTTGTGAGTTCATATAACCGACCTGCGCTTGTGAAACGATAGCGACTAAGCAAAACAAGGCGATTAACCCACTTATTTTTGATGTAAAATTCATAATTATTTATGTTGTTTAGATGTATTAAGTAATTGAATTGATCGAGTAATTAAGTCATAGTCTCACTTAACATACTCAATATACTTAATTACATACCCAATTTTGCTTTAACTAATGCAGTTACATCTTCAGCATCTTCGGCATATAAAAGTGCACTTGAATCTATAATGAAGTTATAACCATTTTCCTTAGCAACGGCTTCTATGGCTTCATTAAGAGAGGTTACCAGTGGCTCCATCAGATTTTCTTCTCTTTCTACCAGTTTTTGCATCATCTGCTGTCTGGTTTTTTCCAACTCTGCACCCTGCTTTTGAATTTCTGCCTGAACATTCTGTAATTCATTTTGTGTCATTTCTCCGGAAGTATACTTTTTCTCTGCACTTTCTATTTTCTTGGCCAGTTGTTCTTCTCTCGATTTGAAATCACTTTCCAATTGTTTTGTATAATTTTCCAACTGACTCTTAGCTGCTTTTGTTTTAGGCATTTCAGCGAAAACTACTCCGGAGTTCATATGTCCGATCTTTTGGGCTGTAATGTCACTTGCTGCAAAACATATCAAAGCGAACACCAATACACCCCATTTCGTTATTAATGATTTGTAATTCATGATTTTAATATTATTGTCTAATTAAAAATGGCTTTTGTAATATTATTAATAGATTAGTAACCCAGTTGTTTCAGAATATCTTCTGTTTTGTCCAAACGTGGAGCTGCAAAGAGCATCCCAGGATTGGAGGATTTGTCGAAAACGAAATCAAAACCACGAGAATCGGCATATTTCTGAATCGCGGCATACACTTTATCCTGAATAGGTTTTACGAGTTCCTGACGCTTCTTGAATAGATCTCCACTAGGACCAAATTTGCGTTTTTGCATTTCGCGAACTTCTGCTTCTTTATTGACAATCTCTTCTTCACGCTGATTACGTGCAGTTTCACTCATCAATACTTCCTGAGCCTGATATTTGCGATACATTTCTTCTATTTTACCATATTCTATGGCAATTTCTTTTTTCCAGCGCTCGGCAGTAGCATCTAATTCTTGTTGAGCTGATTTGTATTCAGGAATACGATCCAGAATTTTACTAACGTCTACATAAGCGATACGTTGTGCATCAGCAGAGAATGAAGCGGTAACCGCCAGAATAGCAACGAGGATTAATTTTTTCATATTTAGCTATATTATATTTGGTTTACAAATTTTTCAATAAACTATAGTTCATAAAAGCAATGAACGTACTCTTACTTACCCCTATTACAATACCTTTGCCAATTTTTGAATTTTAACAAACTTCTTCTTCTTGCAAAGTAGTAAATTGTTATTAATCAAGTCTTTACTATTTTTCCCAATTCTTACATTGGTACTATCTTTTAACAGAACCATAACTAATTAACTCAAATTTGGTCAATTGAGTACATTCAGTCGATTGAGTTATTAATTACTCAATAACTAAAGCATTACTCTGGCTCAAAACCAAGAATAATACTGAATCGACCATAATCCGACCATTTGGCTGTATTGGAATTAAGCAACTCTGGTTTATCGAAACCTATACCATAATCAAAGCCGAGCATACCAAACATCGGTAGGAATACTCTAAGTCCCAAACCAGAAGAACGACGTAAATTCAATGGGTTGAAATCACGGAAATTAGTCCATGAATTTCCACCTTCTACGAAGCCGAGAACAAAGATCGTAGCAGAAGGATTAAGAGATAAAGGATAGCGTAATTCCAGTGTGAACTTGTCAAAAACGGTTGCGCCATATGTATTGCCAGGTAATTGGTTTTCTTCATATCCACGTAAGGAAATAATGTCTTTTCCTTCGATATTAAAATTGGCGATACCATCACCACCCAGCTCAAAGCGCTCAAAAGGTGTTGTGCCAATGTTATTATTATAATGCCCGATCATACCGATCTTGGCAGAAGTTTTTACAACAAATTTGCCGAAAACCTTAGAATACCATTCTGCCTGAAAACGCCATTTGTGGTATTCTACCAGTTTGTATTTACGGGAATTTTCTATATCTCTGATAAAAGTATTTTCTGTAGATTCAGACATTGCTGTAAGTCCTGCTGCTTCACGATTAGCATTTTCTACATCTATCAGGCTTTGGGCTTCTGAATCGTCAACCTCCCAGAAATTATCCTTTTTAAATACAGAATAAGGCAATGTCAGTTGTGCCGACAAAGAAAACTTAGAACCAGAAGTTGGGAAAATTGGACTGTCAATAGAGTTTCTCGCAAGTGTCTGGTTCAAACTGATGTTGTGATAATTACCAGTAAAAATTGGTGATTGTGTTTCTTCCAGAATAAAACCCTGCCAGTTGCGCAGACTAATGTTTTGATAACTTAAAGTCGTGTTGGAAACAAAGAAATCATCTGGTTTTTTCAAACGTGTTCCTAATCCGACCGAAAGTCCTGAGATCGCTAATCGGCGGAAAGATGGATTCAGTATACCTGCCGAACGATCTCCACTAAAGCGAGGTGCGCCATTGGTAGAACGAGAGTGAAAAGCCGCAACAGTAAATGAATTGGGCTTCTTGCCACCCAGCCAGGGTTCGGTCAATGACATATTATAAGACTGGAAAAATTTTCCATTGGTTTGTGCACGTAAAGACAAACGTTGCCCGTCTCCTTGTGGTAGCGGACTCCAGCTTTCCAGATCAAATAGGTTTCTTAGAGAGAAATTATTAAAAGTAACACCAAGTGTACCAATAACTCCACGTCCCTGACCACCCCATCCGGCAGATAATTCCAACTGATCGGAAGGGCGCTCTTCTACTACATACTCAATGTCTACTGTTCCTCTTTGCTGGTTAACAGGTGTATTGATACCAAGGTTTTCTTGATTGAAATAACCTAAGGCAATGATCTCACGCTGAGAACGAATGATATCTGAACGACTGAATTTCTGACCAGGTTTAGTTCGTAATTCACGGCGTATAACGTGCTCGTGTGTACGATCATTACCCGCAATCGTTACTTTGTCGATTGTTGCCTGAGGTCCTTCAAATATGCGAATTTCCATATCAATGGAATCGCCTTCAACGGTAGTTTCTACCGGATCAACACGGAAGAACAAATAACCATTATCCAGATAAAGAGAACTGACATCACGCCCATCAGGACTAAAGCGCAGACGGGTTTCCAATAATTCCTCATTGTACACATCACCTTCTTCAATACCCAATACTTCCCTCAGTCTTTCTGTCGTATAAATTGAATTGCCACGCCAGGCAATATCTCTGAAATAATACTGCTGTGCTTCACGCACAGTCATATCAATATACATTTTATTGTCGATTCGGTATACCGTATCGAAAGTGATCTGTGCATCACGATAGCCTAGTTTATTATAACGGGCAACGATAGTTTTTTTATCTTCTTCAAAATCGTCATTGACGAGTTTGGAAGGCTTGAACCAGTTTTTCTTGCGCTTAGTATTTTTCATCAGTCTGCGAACCTTCCTGTCCGACAGTACTTCATTTCCTGCAATGGTGATCTCTCCGATACGTACTTTTTTATTCAATTCAATATCGTATAATAACCTGACAGAGTTGAACATCAGTGAATCAGGTATTTCCGTCACTGTGATATTTACATCCTGAAAACTTCTTTCAATAAAAAAGTCTTTCAGTGCATTGGTGGTGTTTAGTTTGACACTTTCAGTAACGATACCACCACGCTGTATGAAGCGCTGTACTTCGTCGTTTAAATCATCGTGCAAACTTTTTCTAATTCCTTTATAAGAATATCGGGAAAGGCGAGGACGCTCCTGAACTTTGATCGAGAGGAAGACAACATCTTCAATTTGATTGGTCACATAAACCTCAACATCAGTGAACAAACGCAGACGCCATAAGCTACGTATAGCATCAGGAATATCATTGCCTGGGATGCGAATCTTTTGATCGACAGCAAGGCCTGAAACAGCTATAATAGCATTGGGTTCTGTGTACTCCACGCCTTCTACATCAATTCCTCCAATACTGTATTCTTCTGCCGGAGCTGCCGGAGCTTGCGCCTGCAAAACCGATATTGTTGTTGAAAACACCAATAACAGTGTAATAAAACGAATCATATTTCTGGTTATATTTTTCATAAAGGGATACCTAAGGGCTTAACATACTCCTAACAACGTCATCTAAAAAGGTCTTGCTGCTTGTATAAATCCTAAAGTAATGTTAAGCTTTTTTAAAACTGCTGACAATTTGAATATCAATTGCCCATACATTTTTTACAACTTTCATTTTTGGGATTGCAAAGATAGGGCTATGTATTGATTAGAATGAATAATGCCACCAATAAATTGTGTAAAAGGCTTACATTTGGGTAATATGTTAACATTATAACAGCTTAAAACGACTAAAATGAGCAAAGTTGATGAATTTAATGCCTATCGAGCCGAGATGAATGAGAAGATTCTTGGTCAGAAAAACAAAGTATTGAATCGTTTTTTCAACCTGGATACCAATGCCTATGCAGAGGGGGCATTGCCTACAAAGACAAAAGAATTACTCGGTCTTGTAGCTTCAATGGTGCTTCGTTGTGATGATTGTATCGCTTACCATCTTGGCACTTGTTATGAACTCGGGGTAACTAAAGATGAAGTTTTTGAAGTTTTTGCTATCGCCAATCTGGTCGGAGGTTCGATCTGCATACCGCATACACGTAGAGCAGTAGAGTATTGGGAGGCTTTAGAAGCTGCTTGAGTTCAATTTTCAATTATATTTTCATTCATGCATCATATTGAGCCATACTACCGCTGGCGTGATCGTTATATTTCGTCAAAAGATGCCCGTTCACCTTTTTATGGACGGGTGTATAGTGAGTTTGAATTCTCTAATAAAATTTACAATTATTTTATTCATCCACAATGGGATGAGTTTGGTTCGCCAACGCTTTATATTAAAGTAATCTTTGCAGATTATGAGGCGGGTTATGTCATTATTGAAATGTTGGGAGAATGGAATGACTGTATTCAGAATGACATTATGTTTTTAAAGCAGGATGTGGTGGATTTAATGACCGAAGAAGGTATTCACAAATTTATCTTTATTGGTGAGAACATTCTTAATTTTCATGGTGGAGATGATGATTATTATCAGGAATGGTCGGAAGAAGTCAGGGAAGAAGGTGGCTGGATCTGTTTTTTAAATTTGCGTGAGCATGTGATAGAAGAAATGGCACAGGCAAGACTGCAATTTCACGTCTATTTTGATGCACCTTTTGATGAGTTCAATTGGCGTCCTTATAAGCCTCAATTGCTATTTGAAAAAATAAATACTTACATGCGTAATCCATCCAAACTCATTCTTCCTGGCTAATGTATAAGGACAAGTCGTGAATTGTCGCTACATTTGTGCCATTATGCATAAATCCGGTTTTGTAAATATTATTGGCAGACCTAATGTAGGTAAATCTACACTTATGAATGCGTTGGTGGGAGAACGCATGTCTATTATCACCAATAAACCCCAAACTACACGTCACCGTATTATAGGCATTGTCAGTGATGATGATTATCAGGTTGTATTTTCAGATACTCCGGGCATCATCCGTGATCCTGCTTATAAGATGCACGAAGCCATGAACCGTTATGTAGACGGGACTTTTCACGATGCCGACCTCATGCTCTTCGTTACAGATATACTGGAAACTTATGAAGATGATGATCCAGTCTTCAAAAAACTAAGTAAGGTGAATGCACCCATTTATCTGGTTTTAAACAAAACAGACTTAGTGGATGACATAGAAGTGGCACAGAAAATCCAGCTTTGGGATAAACGATTCAAATTCGCCGAAATTTTTCCAATTTCAGCTTTGAAAAAGCAAAATACCAAGCGATTATTTGATAATATTTTAAAACATATTCCCGAAGGACCAGTCTATTACCCGAAAGATCAATTGACCGACAAACCTGAACGTTTCTTTATATCAGAAATTATTCGTGAGAAAATTTTAATGCATTACCAACAGGAAATCCCTTACTCCTGTGAAGTGGTCGTGGATAGTTTTAAAGAAGATGATAAAAAAGATCTGGTACGCATTCATGCGACCATATTCGTCATGCGAAAAACACAGAAATCTATTTTAATTGGTAAAAACGGCTCATCTATCAAGAGAGTGGGTATGGAGTCCAGAAAAGATATTGAAGCCTTCATTGAGAAACAGGTATTTCTGGAACTCTACGTCAAAGTTCGTGAGAACTGGCGAAACAATGAGCGTTCACTAAAAGGATTTGGATATTAGCGTGTTATTGTGCGAGTGTGTTATCGTGTTATCGGCTGATATATAGCGTTGACACACGATAATACAATAACACGACAACACGATAACACAAAAATTACATGAAAAAAAGCAGCAGGATTGCCAAATGGGTGAGAATAAGCCGATGGATACATCGAAAGATAGCCGCACCTGCGATGATTTTCTTTTTTATCATTGCCCTTACGGGCTTAATGCTGGGCTGGAAGAAAAATACAGGCGGTGTATTACTGCCCAAAACCCAAAAAGGCATCTCCAGCAATCCTGCCGACTGGGTGCCTGTAGATTCTCTTTATAAAATCGCACTAAGTACCATAAAAGACTCGCTTGACACAGAATTATCGCCCGAAATAAGCCGTATTGATATTCGCCCGCAAAAGGGCATAGCCAAATTTGTTTTCAAAAAGCATTATTGGGAAATTCAGCTCGATTGCCAAAGCGGAGAAGTCCTCCAAATAGCCAAACGCAATTCTGACCTGATAGAACGCATCCACGACGGCTCCATTCTTGATGGCTGGCTCGGCACTAAGGGAAGTCCGGTCAAACTGCTCTATACTACCCTCATGGGAATCGCTCTTCTGGGTTTTGTCATTTCCGGTGTCTGGCTCTATTTTGGAGCTGGCTGGGTAAAGAAGGCTAAAGAGAGGGGCTAAATTTTCC
This sequence comes from Saprospiraceae bacterium, assembly GCA_020627965.1. Taxonomy (GTDB): domain Bacteria; phylum Bacteroidota; class Bacteroidia; order Chitinophagales; family Saprospiraceae; genus JAHDEO01. Next base: position 31,736 of record JAHDFX010000037.1, read on the forward strand.
TTTCATATTCTAACATTCTGTGCTTACCTTTTTACAATAGGCAATCAATTATTCTTTTTTAACTTCGAGTTCAAAAGAATAATGTACGGAAAAACAACGGCAAAAACTTGAACTATACGGGAAAATGCCGTATTTTTAAGTAAAATTTGTATAGAAAATGGATACTACCGTAAAAAAAACAGATAATAAAAGAATTGAATTCAGAGCGAGTTCTGAAGATAAAGAGTTATTTGAATATGCCAAATCATTAATGGGTTATACTTCCTTATCAGAATTTTTCAGACACATCTTAACTAGAGAATCTAAATCCATTGTAGAGGAAAAAAACAGGATACTAGCCTCAAAAAGAGACAAGGAAATATTCTTCAATGCTCTAATGGGAAAAGAAGAGGTTCCTAATACTGCCTTATTGGATGCTATTAAATATCATGATAAATTAGTAAACCAATAAAGTTGGAAATACAATCTTATAACCGAAAATTTAAAAGGGAGAAGTTTGACTGTGGGAAAGAACCATTAAATAACTATATACAAAGAAATGTTACCAAAGATGTAAAAAATGGTGCATGTACTTGTTTCGTTATTTTGAATAATTCAGATCATGTCATTGGTTATTACACCCTTTCTGCAGAAAGTATTCCTAAAAGTGATGCTCCATCAGATTTTCAAAAGAAAATTAAATATGAATATATTCCGGTAATTTTACTGGGTAGATTAGCAATAGACAAAAGTCAATTTGGAAAAGGCTATGGAAAATTATTGCTTATTGACTCAATGAAAAGAAGTCTTGAAGTAGCTAAAAAGCAGATTGGTGCAGTTGCTGTAATTGTTGATCCGATTGATGAAGAAGCAATTGCTTTTTATTCAAAATATGGATTCACACTATTACCATCAAGTGGTAGAATGTTCATGTCTATGAATAAAATAGAAGCCGCATTTAAAAGTGTGAAAAAGAAATGAACCTAATATCACAATTAGAAGATTTTGCAGAAGAGATAGGTCAGATAAATATTGATTGTAGTTAGGGCAAATTTTAAGATAAAACTGGTTACAATAAATGCGTGTGACTTACGTGCAGCTAAATGTGTGCATATTGCATTATGCGAACCTTTCCAAAAAATAAAACCAAAGAATAACCTTCTGTATCTTTACATCCTTAGTTTTCATAGCCTAAAAAAGATTGGTTTTTCAAGTACATTCCCCTATCTTGTCTACCTTTACAAAACATCCCACATGCCAAGAAAAAAAGAAACAAGACAGGATCACGAAGCACGATTTTTAGAAGAGATCGAAAAGCTCAACCCAGCACAGCGTCAGGCTGTAGATGCCTTGGATGGGCCTGTACTCGTTGTAGCAGGGCCGGGAACAGGGAAAACCCATATCCTTAGCGCCCGTATCGGGCAGATATTGAAAAATACTGACACTAAAGCACATAATATTCTGTGCCTGACTTATACCGATGCAGCCACTCATGCTATGCGTGACAGGCTATTGCAATTTATCGGACCAGAAAGCCATAAGCTCCATATTTATACCTTTCATTCTTTTTGTAATAATGTCATACAAAGCAATCTGTCTTATTTTGGGCTTCGAGACCTGGAAGCGATCTCCAAACTCGAACGCATAGAACTGATACAGGATATACTCGAAAATCTGCCGCCTACTAATCCATTAAAGCCTTTACAGGGAGACGGTTTTTATTATGAAAAACATCTGGAAGATCTCTTCGATCGGATGAAATCCGAGGATTGGACGGTAGAACTGATTAAGCAACGCAGTGATGAATATATTGCTTCTCTGAAAGACCATCCTGATTTTATTTACAAAAGGAATGGCAAAGGATTTAAAAAAGGTGACCTCAAGCAAAAGAAAATCGATAAAGAACAGAAAGACATGGATAAGCTGTTTACGGCTGCCAAGCTCTTTCGGGTCTATGAGCAGCAAATGAGGCGCAAAAAACGCTACGATTTTGCAGATATGATCCTCTGGGTATTAAAGGCTTTCCGCCAAAATGAGGATTTGATACGTCGCTATCAGGAACAATATCTATACATACTCGTCGATGAATTTCAGGATACTAATGGCGCTCAAAACCAATTGCTCAGCCTGCTGATCGATTTTTGGGAAACGCCTAATGTATTTGTTGTAGGAGATGACGATCAGTCCATCTATGAATTTCAGGGAGCAAGGGTAAAAAATATCCTCGATTTTCATCAAAAATATGCTGATTCTATAGAATTGGTCGTGCTGACAGAAAACTACCGGTCTTCTCAACATATTCTGGATGCCTCCAAATCGGTTATCAATCTGAATGAGTTACGGCTGCTGAAGCAGCTCGAAGGCTTAGAGCTTAACAAAGAACTGAGTGCAGCCAATAAGCATGTTGCCAAACTCAAACGCCGACCAGTCGTCGCCCAATATCGTAATCAACTGAACGAAACAGCAGATCTCGTTGCACAAATAAAGGCATTAATAAAAAAAGGAACACCGCCTGGCGAAATTGCAGTCATTTATTATAAACACAAGCAGGCGATCCATATTACCCGTCTGCTGGAAAACGAAGACGTTCCTTACCACACCCGTCGTAGCGTCGATATTCTGGAACAGCCATTGATAAAAAATGTACTGACTTTCCTAGCTTATTTACAAAAAGAATACGAATTACCACATTCGGGCGAAAGCCTGCTTTATCAGCTCTTACATGTCAATTTTCTTGGCATTGACAACAGAGATATAGCAAGCCTGGCAGCTTTCATGGCGAATGATAAAAGTGAAAAAAGGCGACAAAATGCTGAATCAGATGCTCTGCCCTGGCGGGTTTTGATGGATGATGAAAAGCGCCTCCATGCACTACGTCTGCACGATAAAGATGCCATTATTCGCTTATCGCAATTAATCAATCAATTATTATCTGATTATATCAATGTGTCTTTACCACAATTATTGGAAAGACTGGTCAATCATAGTGGTCTGTTGCGACACATTACCAGTGGAAATGAGCAGGATTGGAATACTAAGCTAGTATTTACCTTGTTTGATTTTGTTCGGGCAGAAGCCATCAAAAACCCTCAATTGGATATTCGGGTTTTTCTGGAAATGCTGCACAGGATGAAAGATAACAGGATTCCATTGGGGCTTATAAAATCAGTAGGTACAGAAAGTGGTGGTGTAAATTTGGTCACAGCACACAGTTCTAAAGGACTGGAATTTGGCTATGTTTTTATGATGGATTGCACAGAAGAGTGGGAACCCACGAATACCCTTCGCAATCGCTTTAAATTGCCGCCTAATCTTACGGTTACTTCCGGTGAACAAGATAGCAATGAAGCAGCCCGACGGCTGTTTTATGTTGCCATGACCAGGGCAAAGCGACATTTGCACATCTCTTTCAGCAAACATACGCTCGAAGGCAAACCCCGTCAGGCAGCCTCCTATGTAGATGAACTATTGGCAAATACAGACCTGGAATTGACTTTTCCTGAACCACCAGGCAAAGCCATCTTCAGGGCGCAATTGGTGATGCTGACCGAAACCGAAAAACCAGTATTAAAACAGCCTTTCAGCAAAGAAGAATTAAATGCCATGCTGGAAGGCCTGGCGATTAGTGCTTCTAGTCTGAGCACATTTCTGGATTGTCCTTTGAGTTTTTATTTTCAATATGTTCTAAAAGTACCCACAACCTCCAGTGAAGCGGCTGCCTATGGAAGCGCCATTCATTATGCTGTGGAACGCCTGTTTATCCGTATGAAAGGCTCCAAGACAAAGTCTTTCCCGTCGATAGAACAGTTTATACAGGATTTTGAAAAGGAAATGGCTCGGCAGCGTATCTATTTTACAGAGCAGCAATATCAACGCCGACTAGCTAAAGGACGGCTCCATCTGCCCGATTATTATGCGACCCGTATAGTGGGCTGGCATAAAAAAGTAGAGTTGGAAGCCCAGATCAGGAATGTGGAAATGGACGGTATTCCATTAAGTGGCATTGTTGATAAAATAGAAATTCATCCGAATAATCTTGTCCATGTCGTCGATTATAAAACAGGCGCTCCCAGAAGAGAAAAAACCAATCCACCCAACAATAAACATCCACAAGGCGGTGATTATTGGCGGCAGATTATTTTTTATAAAATTCTATTGGAAAATTATAGAAACAATTTATACGAAGTCAAATCCGGTGAAATAGATTATACCACTCCTGATAGAAAAGATGGAAATTACAAAAGAGTCACTTATAAATTACTTCCCGAAGAGGTAAAATTTGTCAGACAGCAGGTCAAAGATACCTATGCCAGCATCCGTGCGCATGATTTCTTTGAAGGCTGTGGCAAACCAGATTGCAAATGGTGCAATTTTACCCGTGAACACCTGACTGAAGATAGTATGCGACTGACTGTGGTGGAGGAGATGGATGAGTGAAGAATATCAAATCATTTTACTTTCTTAGGAATGAGGAGAAAATAAATTTACGTTCTTGGGCGAAGCTATTTTTTTCTTTTTCAAGGCGCAAAAACCGCACATAGCCT
>JAHDFX010000290.1 GCA_020627965.1 Saprospiraceae bacterium
TCGACCCTCGACCCTCGACCCTCGACCCTCGACCCTCGACCCTCGACCCTCGACCATCCTTTTTTTTAAAACAGATGCCAGCAAACAAACCATAATATGTATATTTGCAAGGCATATGCCAGCAAAGAACCCACATATCAATATCTTCATTGCCTATTCCCGTAAGGACGAGCGTTACCTGAAAGAGCTGAGAAAATACCTCAGCCCACTCGAAGAGAACCAAGACCTCACCATCTGGTATGATGGAGAAATTAAGCCGGGAGATCAATGGGAAGATGCCATTAAAGAACATCTCGAAAAGGCACAAATCATCCTACTCCTCATCAGTGCCGACTCGCTGGCTTCCAAATATTTTCGCAACAAAGAAATGGAAAATGCCCTGAAACGCAATGAGGCAGGAACCGCTACCGTTATCCCGGTCATACTGCGTGATTGCTTATGGGAAGATACACCACTGGGTAGTTTACAAGCCTTGCCACAGGACGGGAAAGCCATTGGCTTATGGAAAAATGAAGCGGAGGCTTACACCAATGTAGCCAGAGGTGTACGGAAGAAAATATTGGAAATAAGAGGAGAGCAGAAACCTGCCATTCAGGAAGAAGATGAGCCGGAAGAAACGCCAATAACACAGACAGGCGGCACAAGCATAGACATTGAAAAAAACTTAGTCGTTAATGAGGAAGCAGGCGCTGTTGAAGATAAAAAGTTTACTGCCAAGCGTATATTGCCTATTATATTTCTATTGCTCAGTCTGACGGCTGTAATCGCCAAGGTGGTGACGGATATGTCTGACCAAGCTGTAAAGCCGAATACAGAAGAACCGACTAAGCTTACAGAGCCTGTTAAAGATAATGATAAAACAGGGACGAAAACACCAGATAAAGTTCCCATAAAACCCAATAATACAGAAACAGAGGACAAGGATAAAACAACACCAGACAAGCCGGATAAAGTTCCTATAAAATCGAATCAAACCGAGCCACTGAAAGTTGATAAAGACACCAAAATTTTGGAGAGGGTAGGGGAAGGAGCGTTCATATCTGCCACTCGTAATACAGTTGGTCAAATACAGGCAGCCCTTAAAGATCGTGGATATTATCAAGGTCCTGTTGATAATATTCCAGGAAAGGTGACAGAGGCTGCTTTACAGAAATTTCAGAAAGATAGTGGACTTCCTGTCGGAAAGCTTGATGCCGAAACCTTAAGGGCGCTAGGTGTAGAAATAGCTAAGGATAAGCTAGGAGGAAATGTAGGTGCTGCCAGTTCCAGGCTTAGACAAATAGCAAGTTTGCCCAAGCCAATACAAAAGCTGATCAAAGATATGGTAAGGGTGGAAGGAGGGACTTTTGAGATGGGCTGTACTAGTGAGCAGGGTGATTGTGAGGATGATGAAAAACCTGTACACTCGGTAACATTAAGTCCTTACAGTATAGGAAAATACGAAGTGACACAGGAACAGTGGCGGGCAGTAATGGGGGATAATCCTTCTCATTATAAAAATTGTGATAAATGCCCGGTAGAGCGAGTGAGTTGGAATGATGTGCAGGAATTTATCAGAAAGCTGAATGAGAAAACTAAAGGTTTGAATATTGGTGAATTTCGATTACCTACGGAGGCAGAATGGGAATTTGCTGCAAGAGGTGGAAGGAAAAGTGAAAGCTATCTATACGCAGGTAGTAATACGTTGGGAGAGGTGGGGTGGTATAGGGGTAATAGTGGAAATAAGACAAATATAGTCGGCAGCATAGGAAAGTCTAACGAACTGGGTTTATATGATATGAGCGGTAATGTATATGAATGGTGCAGTGATTGGTACGGAGCATATAATGGTAATCCTATAAAAAATCCTAAAGGCCCTAGTGAGGGCGGCCGCCGTGTGCTACGTGGTGGCAGTTACTTCTACGGTGCGGTCATCTGCCGGCCTGCTTTTCGCTCCTACGATTCCCCCGACTTCCGTATCTTCAATATCGGCTTTCGGGTGGCCTGCTCGCCCCCAGTTTAGAAACACCGGAGGAAGTCCCGTGAGCTAAAAATACGAGCGAGTGAAGCGATGCACAGCAAAGGAGGAGGGACGACGACTGGCAGTGCATGGCGGAGTGAGTGAGTGAGCCTTGTGGGTGGCCGGATTTTGGGAAGTCTGCCCTCTCACACCCTTTTTATTCCCCATCCCGATGAAAATCGGGGGAAATCCATCCCACTTCATAGCCAAACCGACAAAAGCGGGTAGGGTTTCTCCCGATTCCTATCGTGGACAGGGAATAAAAAGGGTGCGGGTAAGGAACGATCAAAGCTCTTCAAACAAATCTTCCAAAGTCAATGAGCGGGAAACAATGCCACTACTATATTGATTCTCTGCTAAGCCAAAAGTGCTGATAAAGACCAGAAATAGTTGCTTTCTGGTTTTAGTAGTCGCTTTGAAAACATTGTTCTGTCTCTGATAAATTAAAAGGCTCAAGGAAGATTCGCTGAGTGATTCTATTATATAGTCCTCCTCTGTGATGCACTACTTTTTGAATCATCCAGGAGGCAGCAGAACCGCATATAACAATGACTATATGCTGTCTGACTGCCCAATTATTCCAAAAGAAACTAAATCCTCTTAAAAAACCAGACCGGGGACTTGCCAACCAAGGCAATTCATCAAAAAAGACAACAGTTTTCTTTTTTGATTTCGCTATTTTTTCTTTGAGATAAGTAATCAACATTTGAAAGGCTTCTTGCCAGGAAACTGGTGTTTTGTAAGCTATCTTGGGATTGGCATATTCATTTAAGAGGTAAGCAAAGTTGCCTAACTGCTCTTTCAAAGGAGTGTTTTGTGTTCCAGAGATCGAAAAAGCAATGTGTTTTTCATAGACTTGATTGATAAGGAAAGTTTTGCCAACTCTACGGCGTCCAATCACAGAAATCATTTCTGCATGAGTGCTTTTTAAAGCTTTTTTGATTTACACGGTGGATTGAAATCCACCGCTTTTGCTAACAGGGCGTTAATTTCGCAAAAGCGGTAGGTTTCAACCTACCGTGCTCTTGAGAAATCGGTGGTTATTTAATGAAATTCAATAAATCCACCGCTTTTACCAATAGAACGTTAATTTCGTAAAAGCGGGTTCCGTATAGTTATCGGAATCAACCTATCCTACAACTACTCCGTCCTATACCCCAAAATAGCCAACATCTGCTCCACCGTCTGCTCATTACTATACATCGTATCCACAAAATTGCCTTTCTCATCTCGGTCGATCAGAATATACTTAGGCGATGGGATCAGACAATGCTTGATGCCGCCATAGCCACTGATCGCATCCTGATAAGCGCCGGTATGGAAAAAGCCCACATACAGCGGTTCCTTATCATCGCTATCATAACGAGGCAGCATGATCTGCTGATTCATATCCTCATAATTATAATAATCGGAGTGATCGCAACTCAGCCCGCCTATGCTCGCTCTGGTGTATTCATTATGCCATTTATTGATCGGAAGCAGGATAAATTTCTCGAAGATTGACCAGGAATCGGGGATGGTATTCAGTAGGCTATTGTCGATCATGTACCAGAGTTCGGTGTCATTTTGCTGCTTTTGCTCTAAGACAGAGAAAATCACTGCGCCACTCTCACCGACCGTATACTTACCAAATTCCGTAAAAATATCTGGTTCAGGTATCTGTTCTTGTGTGCACATCGACTTGATATTGGCGACAAGCTGATTGATAATATATTCATAGTCGAACTCGAAACCCAGATTATTGCGAATAGGAAAACCACCGCCCAGATTCAGGGCTTTGAGTTCTGGTGAAGACCGTTTTAACTCCGCATAAATTTTCAGGGCTTTTTGAAATTCACCCCAATAATACATCGTGTCTTTGATGCCTGAATCTACAAAGAAGTGGAGCATTTGTAGGTCAAAATTCTCGCAGGACTGAATATCGTTTTTATAAAAATCAATCACCTCGGAAGGGCGAATGCCTAGTCGGGAAGTATAATAGGAAGATTGTGGCTCTTCGTCGATCGCCATTCTGATGCCTATTTTTATTTTCTGTCCATTGGCTTTTTCTTTCAGGCGATAAAGTTCTTTTTTGGAATCCAGTACAGTGATGGAGTTTTTGAAACCATCTCTATTTAATTGGATGATCTTATCGAGATAACTATCTGTTTTATAGCCATTATGCACCATAATAGTGGACTTGCCGAGGGCGCCTTCTTTATACAATTGCTGAATCAGGTCAATATCGTAAGAAGACGAAGTTTCTATATGTACATCTTCCTTTAGGGCTGTTTTTACGACAGGTGCGAAGTGATTGCACTTGGTGCAATAACAATAATAGTATTTGCCGCCGTAGTTATTTTTTCGGATAGCCCGATTAAACAGGTTTCTGGCTTTCTTGATCTGGTCATTGATACGGGGCAAATAGAGCAGCCTGAAAGGAGTGCCATATTTTTCAATGAGGTACTTCAGTGACACGCCGTAGAAAGTCAAATAGCCATCACGGAGGTCAAAGCCTTCCTGCGGGAAGTAATAGCTCTGATCAATGAGGTCGAAGTAGGTGTTTTTCATTTATATTTTCACTCAAAAACAACTTCAAATTAAAGTGCTGTAAAATTGCATGATTTTTTGGTAATATTTGCTGACTGAGTGAATATTTTTTTGCGATTTTATGAAGAGATAGAAATATGGAATTTTGTAAACTCATTGGGAACGGATTCTATCCATATTTTTCCATTGTATAGCCCGATAATACGCTCACAAATAGCAAGTCCTACGCCTGCGCCTTCGGTTTGCTTGTCAATTTGTTTAAAAATTTTAAAAATTTGCTGTTGATATTTTTCTGCTATACCAATTCCGAAGTCTTTTATGGAAATGTGTTGATAGTCGTTTTGAGACTCACTCTTGATTTCGATACGACAATGGTATTTGTCTTTTCTGAATTTTACTGCATTATCAAGGAGTTCGAAGATGAGGAGGTGTGCATGATGGGGATTTATTTTTAAATATTCGGCATTACATTCAATATCTAACTGGCAGAGGGAGTCGAATTGTTTTTTTTGATGTTCAACGATTTGTTGAAGAGAAATGGAGCGTACTTCGGTTGAGTCTGGTTTTTTAAGGCTGGTATATTCCAGCAGACGAGCGAGTTTATTGTTGATATTACCTGTTTCCGAAAGGATAAAATTAATATATTCCTTGCCTGTCTGTCCTAGTTGATGCTTAAATTTTTTATTTAATAAATTAGCGAACCCATTGATTCCCCGTACAGGTTCTCGCAAATCGTGAGATATGATATAGGCAAACTGTTTTAGAATGGCATTATGTTTTTCGATCTCTTTGTTTTTATTTTCCAATAGCAGGATTTCCCGTTCTCTTTCATTGATGATCTTTTTGAAGTCTTCTCCCCTTGAAGCTTCAAGCTTTTGCTGTGCAATTTTATATAATTGCTGAAGATAATGAAGTGCTTTTTCTGTATTTCCGATACTTGTATAATAATCGTTGAGGTATTTTAGTATATCATGGGTAATGATCTCGAATTTGTATTGTTTTGTATATACTAATGCATCCTGTAAAATTTTGATTCCTGTTTCTTTTTCATTTTTTTCAATATGTGTTATTGCTTTATGAAAAAGTAACTCACCGATCTGCGGTTTGATAGAATGTTTTTTGGCTATTTTGACAGCATGACTAAGTGATTTTAGGGAAGCTGTATAATTTTTTTCTTTTCTGTATATGTCACCAAATAAACGCAGGCTGTGCAGGTAAGTAGTAATGGTTACTTTTTTGTTCCTTTCTAAGTCTTCATTTTCTTCAAAAATATCAATAATGCTTTGTAAATTTTGCTTGGCATGTTGGGCTTCTCCTTGTTTATAATACCCGTTGGCAATATTGTAAATGATGCCTGTATGAAGTTGAGTATGTGGACCTTTGCCTACATGTTTGAGTGTAGTTTCCCAGGATTTAATGGCATTGGGGAAGTCGCCAATTTCATCATAAACATTTCCTAAGTTATTGTAAATACCAGCTAAAGACGGCGGGTATTTGAAAGAAGATGCGGTGAGTAATGCCTTCAATGCTGCCTGGAATTGACTGGTTCTGAGGTAAGATACTCCAGCGATATTATAAACATAAGGTATGATTTCCTTGTCTTCCGGCAGGTGTTGATGAATAAAATTTATGGTAGTTTGAGCGATGTCAATGGCTTTATCGTAATTGCCTAGCAGGGCATTGATAGCGCCTATATATCTCCAGGCTTTGGCTTCATATGTGTGCTCATTGAGTTGTTGGGCTATTTCTTTTCCCTGCTCTGCTTTTTTCAGGGCGATGGGAGGTTTTGACAAATATAGCTGCTCCACTTCATGTATCAGGTTGACCATTTTGTGGTATTTCTGGTCGTATATATGCTGATTGTTCGGTTGAGAGATGTTTGCCATATGACATTATACGAAAAACAGATGTATAAGATGCAATATAAAGACTAATTAACTTAAGTTGGTGTGTGTAACAAATTGCACAAAGCCTTTAAGCGTTCCTCCCCCTTCGCCCC
>JAHDFX010000291.1 GCA_020627965.1 Saprospiraceae bacterium
GAGATTCTTTAGAGCTTACAGCAAAACCAAGTAAGGTTAGTAAAGATATGATTTACAAATGGACTACTAATCCTGAATCTGAAACCTATAAAGGACAGACTGTTAAGATCGCAGCTCCAGATAACAGTGAATTTGAGGTGATCTGTACTTTATTTATAGACGGCGATGGTAAAAAACAATACAGAGACAGCATTAAAGTTACTGTCGAATCTAAGCCTGTAATCCCAAGTTCTATTACTTCATCTCAATCTGATAATAACATAACTCTTTTATTAAAAGATGCTCCACAAGATGTTACATATTCGTGGACTAGTCCGAATGATAAAACTGTAGAAGGTGCTACTGCTACTTTTGAAGATGTTAAATTATCTGATTTTGGGGAGTTTACTTTAAAAGCTACCAAGAAAGAAGGAGAAATGTGTTCAGCCGTTACGAAGTATAAAGTAGAACAGAAAAAAGAAAAATCTTCACCTCAGAAAATTGCTGCTATCTTACAAGCTGAATCACTAGAAGGGGGCAAGATACTAGTCAAACAGAAGAAAATTCCTGTTTATTTGGATTATAAAGAAGGAGATAAAAAAGATACAGTTTATTTATCAGCTCCTTTTTTTAAAAATAAAGAGACCATAACAAATAGTACAAGAATACTCACGGAACTAGAATTTCGAATAGACAGTGTGGCGTGTACTATATCTGATAATTTCATCAGAAATATTGTTATAGAAGGAGTTGTAATCGACAAAAATGGTAAAGTTTATCAAATAGATGAACCCATTAATAATTATCGCTTTAGTCTTCCTTTATTTATAGGAAATATTATCTGTACTGAAAATGTTTATTTACAAAATGACTACTTGACAAAGGGTACTCAACTTTATATACGTTATAATGATGTTTTTGACTTTTTGCCTAGTAAAAATGGTTCTTATTCTTTTGGTATAAAAGATGAAACATTTTCCTTAAAACCTTTTGGATCTTATCCCTTTAAAAAACGTGGCATAAATGACTATTTAGGAATAGTTGTTTACTCAGACATTGTGGGTTTGTGGGAAAATAGATCAAACGATTTATTGCAAAGTGAATTCAATGTCCGCTTACCCATAAGAAACTGGAAGCCTGCAAGAAGAGTGAAAAAAGATAGAGCGCTTAGAATAAAATCACTTTCATATGCAAATACATCTGTAAAATTATCCTTATACAATGGAAATAATGTGGATGATGAGTTTCTAGACATAGAAAAAACTAGTAATAATGATACATTATTTATAGATCATTTCGACTTAATCAGAAATAATAATATCGAAGTTAATACCAAGGTGGCAATATTTTCTTGGGAAACAAAAGCTACTAATCTTCATCATCAAGGAATAATTGGATTATCTGCATACAGATCAGGTTTTACCCACAGAATAGTAACTATTGAAGAAGACAGCATCAGCCGCTATCAGCAATGGGCTACAGCACCATATTTAGGGTGGAATTCTCAATACAAACCAGATTTGAATTTTGGCGCCGAATTATTTTTTGGTATCTCCAGATTGACTAAAAGAAATGGCTCCAATAATGCTCCACTTATTCATGCCAGTAATGGATTGTATAATGAAGATGGGGAAATCACTTTCATACCAATGAGTGAACGGGACAAGTATATCTTTTCGACAAACATTAACCTTTATGCTCATCTCAACGATAAATCAAAAGGAGGACTATTCGCGAAAATGAGTGGACATTACAAAGGGTTTAACTCTAATAGCAATTTTTTCCCACAAATACTTGTAGGATACTCAACTAATCTGGATGATTACATTGGAAAACTAAGGAAAGAATAATATACTTATCGTCCCTGAAAATAACTATTTTTCAGGGACGATAATTCTAAGCCGTCAACAACTCCCCAAGCTTCTCCTCACGAAGCTGACGAGTATACAAATCATAATACTTACCCTTCTGCCCCATCAATGCCTTATGTGAACCATCTTCTATAATACTCCCTTTTTGGATCACCAAAATTCTGTCGCAATGACGGATTGTACTGAGTCGGTGAGCAATGACGATAGCAGTCCGACCTTCCAATACCCGTTGAATACCTTTTTGAATCCGGGCTTCTGTAAGGGTGTCTATAGAGGAAGTTGCTTCATCCATAATGAAAATACGAGGATCGGCCAATACAGCCCGGGCAAATGAGATCAACTGTTGCTGACCCTGAGAAAGTTGTTGCCCTTCTTCGCCGACTAATTCATCCAGACGCTCAATAAATTCTTCTCCGCCCGTTTGCCGTAAGGCAGTTTTTATAGCCTCATCACTTGCTTCCTGATTACCATAAACAATATTCTCCCGAATGGTGCCTGAGAATAAATGAGGTGTTTGTAAAACTACGCCCAACTGACTCCGCAGGCTTCTCAGTGATCTATCATTGTAGTCGGTGCCATCTATCAGTAATTGCCCGCCGGTGGGTTCGTAGAAACGACAAACCAGGTTTGCTATAGTAGATTTACCTTCCCCGGTAGCCCCTACCAGCGCTATAGACTGCCCTGCTTCTATGCTAAGATTGAAGTCTTTCAATACCGGATTATCTTCTTCATAATAGAAGTCCAGATCACGAAATTCTATACGACCATCAATTCGTCCGAAGTCTGTTATCCCTTCCCGCTCATGGATCAAGTTTTGTTCATCTATCAATGAAAATATTCGTTCTCCGGCAGAAAGTGAACCCTGCGCACGAGCGTAGAACATGGAAATATCCATGATGGGTAGAAATATTTTTGTGGCATAATCGAAGGAAGCAGCCAGCATACCTACGGTAATAGCTGCCGGAATAGCTATGGCCATTTTACCGCCCCAATACACAACTAACGCTGCCGCCAAAGAACCTATCATGATGATAAGTGGCATATACATGGCAGTATAATAAGAAGCCCGATAAGAAGAGTTCAACATATTGCCACTCAGTCTTTTAAAACCTAGTCCTACACGTTCTTCCTGCGCTGTACTTTTATTGACAATAACACCATTGATATGCTCTGTATAATAGGCGGTCAGTTCGCTGTTGATTCTTCTGGCACTACGTGAATATTGCAGCACCAACATCCTGATCTTTATAGAAACGACCAACATAATAGGAATAGCCAGTAAGACAATTAAAGCCAGTTTCCAGCTATAGAAAAACATAGCACCGATGCAGAAAATAATCATCATAAAACCCCACATGGCATCTACTAATCCCCAAGAGATGACCTCAGCTACCCGGTCTACATCGGAGGTCAGGCGACTAAGTAACCAGCCTGAAGCCGATTTGTCGTAAAAGGAAAAAGATAGTTTTTGCAATCGTCTGAACATTTCTTTTCGTAGTTCAAAAACGACATATTCCCGAATACGTCCTGCTTGTTTCACAAAGAAGTAAACACCCAATGCCTGTATAATGCCAGCGAATGTGAATAGTCCGGCATAATACCAGATCCCCTGAAAGTTTGGCTGATGCCTTGTGTTTTGTTTGTTGGCTTCCCACATAGCATTGACCTCCGGGGTAATGTATTGGTCTATCATACTCATGAAGATAAGCGGATAGATGGCATCTACCAGAGCAACGATGCATACCCAGAAGAGAAAACCATAAAACCATTTTTTGTAGCGCATACAATACGTGAGCATCCTTTTCAAAAAAGGCAGTAATGCGCGCTTTTCAGTAAATTTTTGATCTTGTATATGTTGCATGATTGTATTTCAAAATTTATTAAATGCCTAATTCTCGTTCAATATCGTCTTCTATAGCGACCTGAATGTCATAGACTTTTTTATAGAAACCGTTTTGTAATAACAATTCTTTATGTGTTCCTGATTCAATGATTTTTCCATTCTCAAAGACAAACAAACGCTCTGCCTGTTGTACTGCGGTCAGTCGATGCGCTATGATGATACTGGTTTTTCCATCCATTTTTTCTTTTAAAGCCTGTTGAATGGAATACTCTGTTTCGGTATCGACAGCAGAGGTGGCGTCATCCAGAATCAGGATGTCGGGATCAGCTAAAAGGGTACGAGCGAGTGCCACGCGCTGTTTTTGTCCGCCCGAAAGCGTGACCCCTTTTTCTCCGACCATCGTTTCATAGCCATTACTCATTTTATCAATAAAATCCTGAACGGCTGCTGACTGAGCTGCATCATAGATCACCCCCTTTTGAGCTTCTGGCTTTGTATAGGCAATATTCTGTTCTATCGTTGTTGAAAACAAAAAAGGTTTTTGATGAACGATGCCCAGGCGTTTTCGGAGATATTGTTTGTCGTATTCCTGAAGTGCTTTACCATCCAGAAAAATCTTGCCCTCAGTAGGTTCATAAAAACGGGCAAGTAGTGCAATAATAGTAGATTTCCCGGCACCTGTAGGCCCGAGTAATGCGACTTTTTCTCCCTTCTTAATATGAAAACTGATATTTTTTAAAGCATATTTTTCTTCTTTTTCACTGTATTTAAAACTCACATTTTCAAAAATAATATCACCTTGTATGGGCTGCGTTCCGCTAACTGTACCAGTATAAACTTCTTCCTTAGCATCCAGAATTTGGCCGATCCTGTCGATGGCTACAACTGCCATACCCATTTTTGACATAATACGCCCGACTGCCCGCATTGGCCAAGCCACCATAATAGAGTAAGTAAAGAAAGCTGCAAACTCGCCGATGGTTAATTGCTGCATTAATGTGAAATAGCCCGAAGTAGCTACTCCGATTACAATTTGTGTATTAACCAGAAAGTCGGAAAAAGGCCAGAAAGTCGTATGCAGATCAACTTGCTTGACACCAATTTTGAGCTTTTCATCATTCTGCCGATCAAACTTATCTGTTTCAAATGGCTCATTGGCAAAAGCCTTAACAACACGTATACCAGATAAATTTTCCTGAATAATTGCAGTAAGTTTATCCTGTTCCTTTTCATGCGTTTCCCAAATCGCTGCTTCTTTCTTGAAAAACCAAAGAGAGGTCAACAAGATGATAGGAACCAATGAAACGGCGATGAAAGCTGCTTTAGGATGAACGGCATACATCATGAAAAAAGCGCCTATAAAAAAGGCAGTAAAACTGACCATCTGGATAACCTGCTGCCCAATAAAACCACGTATAGTATCTACATCACCAGTACAGCGCTGTATTAAATCTCCCGAAGGGGTTTCATTAAAATAAGCCGCGGGCATTGCCTGAATATGTGCAAATAAAGTATCCCTGAGTTTTTTTATTGCTTTCTCTGTACTGTTGGCTGTAATGACTGCAGAGATAAAGCGTAGCGCTGCTTTGGTCAATGCAATCACTGCAAATAAACCACCAATACAGATAAGTACAAAGGGTAAATTATTCATACGAATATCGGGGAGTATACTATACAGTAAAGCTGCAATACTATCGTTAAGTGGCGGGGCTTCTCCATTCTTGATAAAAAATGTGACAACTCCATCAATAGCGATCTGTAGTACTTTGGGCTCCAACATTCCAATGATAGTTCCGAATATCAATAAGATGCCGGCGAGGAGGTAATGATATTTCCATTGGTCTAGTACACGAAATAAGCGATAAATATTCTTCATAGTCATAAACCTTGTATTTACAAAATGCCAACGTGAATCACAAACGTAATAAGGAAACAATAAGTTCCATGATTCGTAAATTATAGGAATAATTATTAGTTTTGACTTTTACTAAGCATATGAAAAAACCGAAGCAAGCAAAACATTTCATTAAAAAACCTATTTATCCAGGTGGCATAAAAGCGATTCGTCAGTTCATTAAGGAGCATTTAAAATATCCTGAAGAAGCTTTATCGAATAAGATAGAAGGCGCTGTACGGGTAAGTTATGCTATCAATCATCAGGGCAAAGTTATTCGGACTAAGATCACAAGTAGCTTGGGATATGGTTGTAATGAAGAAGCTGAGCGACTGGTTCGTTTGCTCAAATTCGAAGTGCCTAAAAACAGGGGCGTGAAGGTTACTTTTCATAAAAAAATTAGTATTAATTTTCGGCTACCCAAAACAAAACCTAAAAAACAAGTCTTATATCATTACAAGGAATCTCCTCAAACCTCAAAGAATGGGTACACTATCACTATACCTTACCCAAAATCATAATTTAACTATATTTTTGGCAATTAAGCCCCCTTATTTAATGTCACAAATTTGATTTTTTTGTCATATTTTGACTTTCATACTCTGATACTTTTATGAACTATTAAAATAACTGTAAAAAAGTTATTCCCCTTTGTTCATTAGACTTTATTCTGAAACACTATTGCAGACATTTAAAAGAATCTTTTCC
The DNA here is from genome assembly GCA_020627965.1 of Saprospiraceae bacterium. Classification (GTDB taxonomy): domain Bacteria; phylum Bacteroidota; class Bacteroidia; order Chitinophagales; family Saprospiraceae; genus JAHDEO01. The sequence goes on from JAHDFX010000291.1 coordinate 6,296, forward strand.
AGCTACTCTGCGTTGACTAAAAACTCACTATGCTAAGGCATAGATCGCTTTCAGCCGCCTTGATTAGCAGAAAAATCTTCATTTAACTGCCTTACAAAATATTTCAGAATAAAGTCTATT
>JAHDFX010000292.1 GCA_020627965.1 Saprospiraceae bacterium
CATTAGGTCTTAAACGAATGCGGAGCATTCTCAATATCAATACGGAGTATTGATTAGGGCAAACGCAGCAAAATTATTTTCGGTATAATAAGGTATTATAACATACAGTTATTCACCATAGATAGCGCTCCCGTATAGTTATCGGGATACACAGATTATAATACAGAACCTATATCAATCTGTGATAATCTGTGTCCATCTGTGGTTAAATACGCATTTTTTGTTTTGGTGCGTTTGCCCTAATTTTATATTGATGTATCGGAATATTGAGTTAAGTACTTAAGTAAGTAATTAGGTGATTACGTTACTCAATAACTCAGTAACTCAATCATCTCAATAACTAATTCCCATCCTTCTTTTTCTTCTTTTTGCCGAAAGGCGGTATTTTAATTTTGTCTTTCAGATCGTTGATCTTATCCTTGGCTTCATCGCCTATAATGTCGCCTACTTTATCGCCTACCTTGTCTTTAATCAGTGTATCTACTACGCCACCGACGGCTTCTCCGACTTTATCTTTAACGGTTTCAGTGGCTTTGTCTACGGCTTTATCAACTTCCTCATTGACTTTTTCGGTGACTTTGTCTACTTGCTCATTGACCACTTGTTCGGCTTCTTCTACTTTTTCATCTACAACTTCCTGAGCTTTGTCTTTGACTTCATTTACCTTTTCATCTACGACTTCTTTTACCTGATCTTTGACTTCTTCCTGAACAGATTTTCCACTGGCACTGAGGAATTTGAAGTTGATTTTTGGCTTTTTATAATTGCCTGTTATAATAACGTCAAAATTGATAGTTTCGCTTTGTCCGAAATTTACACCTAGCTTACCTGCCTGCTGACTGAGGGCTTTGATACCTTCATTGGCTAAAGCCCCGGCTGCATTGCCTTGTAGCTTAGAGCGTGGCATGAGGAAGTTGAGTTTATAATTCATGTTTTCCTGAGTGAGCGCATGATTACCCTGCCCCTTAATGCGGATGTCTTTAAGCATTTCTTCAAAGGGTTTCAAAATAAATTTTCCATCCTTAATCTCAAACCAGTTTTTGGTGTCGTCTAGTTTTAAGGTTTTTAATTCTTTTACATTCAATGAATTACCTATTTTTTCTAATGGACCAAAGCTTTTAACAACAGCGTCTATTGTATTCAGTAAACCATCGGCAGTCAGGGTATTATAATCGAGTGACATGTCTTTTTTTAGTTCGCCTTTAAAGTTCATTTCTGTACTAAAAATGCCATCAATAAACTTCATGATAGGCGCAATGATCTCAACAGAATTAAATGTTTTGAAAGACTCTTGAAAGTCTATGCTATTCATTTTATAATTGAAATCAAAAGCTGGTTTTTCCGGGTTTGTTGTAGCATAAGTCCCGTTCAAACCAATTTTTCCTTTCAGCGTATTGGCTGAGAAATCATTGATCGTTAATACCTGATTATCCAAGTCCATGTCGCCTTTCATATTCTTGAATTCCATATTGTCATACAATAAAGTGCCGATAGAGGCATCAATACTGATCTTGGCATTTTCTGGTAAAGGATATACGGCATCTTCTTCTGTGGAAGCCGTCGTCGTTGTTTCTTCCTCCGCCTGATACAATTCATTCACATCAATGACATTGGATTCCAGCTTTATATTACCTAGTAGTTCCTCATTTTCATATAAATAAGGCATCACATTGACCAGTTTACCAGAACCTCTCAGGTCACTTTTTCCGATACGGGTAAAAAACTTAGACAATTCGGCTATTTCAGGTGTGAATTTACCTTGTGCTATGGTATTTTTTAGTTCATAATCTTCATAAACCATGCGCTTTACATTGGCATTCATCGTAAAATCGAAACGGTCGGGTGCTTCGCCTGCTTCGGCTTCATCACCGCTGCTTTCTTGGCTTTCTCCGCCTGCTGTATAGAGTTCATTCAGGTCAATATTATCAGAAGTAAATTCAAAATTACCTTTGATGACTTCATTATTGTATAAATAATCAAAGATATTTTCAAGGCTTCCATTTGCCTTCATATCTGTATTGCCAAGCTCCATTTCAAAGCTTTGTAAGTCCATTTTTTCTGGTGTAAAATGACCTTTAGCAATAGTGTTTTTTAGTTCATAATCTTCGTATAAAATGCGTTTAACATCAGCATCTAAAGTAAAATCAAAACGGTCAAAAACCTCTTCTTCTGTACTTTCTGTATCGGGAGCAGTATAATTGGCAGTAGGATCATTGGCATCTGTTTCGCCCATCCATTCATTGGCATCTATAAGGTTGGAGCGTAGCGTAACTTTGCCTTTCATCGTTGTCTCCGGCGAAAAATAAGCCAGGATATTATCAATACGGCTGCTACCCTGAATATCACTTTTACCCAATTTGGCATCAAAACTAGGCACATCCACATATTGAGGCGAAAAGCTCATTTGAACTTTATTCACAGAGACTGACGGCATGTCTGTCGATTTATAATTAATGCCTGTTGCCGTAAGGTCACCACTCATATCGACTTTATCGTACTGCTCATTTTCAATATAAGACATGCGGGTGTCCACATCTACATCAGCATTAATAAGTCCGCTGATTTGCTCTACACCTTCCATCGGGAAAGCTTTAGACAAGTCGTTCAAATCTATTTTTCCCTTCGCCTGCGCTTTTACTTGTGGATCGCTCATAGGCGTGCGCAGATTGAAGGTCGCATCAAAAGGATTGTCGCCTAGCTTCATATGAAAAGAAGGCACATCAATAGTCATTCTATCCAGATCGCTGCCCGGGCTTAATATCTTTGTTTTGGTATTGATCTCGCTGATACCCATCGGCAAGTCGGGATATTGGAAACTGGCATTATCGACTTCAAGATCAAGTTTAACTGCGGGCATTTTTTTCTCATTATAAGTGCCTTTTACATAGCCATCCAACTTCATTTTTCCGCTTGCCTTCACACCATCAAAATCCTTTGCATAAGCACCCGGTATCATAGAAAGCAGGTGTTTGAAATCCGTTTGTGGTGCTTTAAAGCTTAGATCCATCTCAATGTCATCGCCTGGCATAGATACCCAGCCCTGTGTTTCCAGTTTGAGGTCATTCAGACGAATATCATTATCAGAAATGGTATATTTACTAGCTTTTGCATTGACTTTTATCGTTAGATCTATATCTGCTTTGGCTTTATTGATATAATTAACCCCTCCATAATTGACCGTAAGGTTTTCTGCTTTTGTATTGGTAATGAGATCATAAATAGACAGGGTAAAATTACCTTTCCCGGTATGATTTAGTCCGTCTATCTCCATATAAGTGTCTGTAGCAGCATCATCGTAAGTGATCTTTGAATCGGTGATGGCATATCTTTTCAGACTGATCTGGTAAGCATCGTCAGGTAGTTCTTCTTCGCTGGTCGTTTCGCCGGTTGCTTTGGCAATATCGTAATTGGCACGACCATCTTTCAGTACTTTTACGTAAATCTCTGCATCATCTATCGTGAAAGATTCGACAACAACAGGCTGGTCTTTTTTAATAACGGACATTAAGTCTAAGGTCATTCCAAATGCGCCTACATCAGCTAATTTTAAGCCTTCAAATTCACTGACACCTTCCACATCAATACCTTTCAGCGTTACCGTAAAATCGGGAAAACTTCTTAGCAGAGAAAGCCCTACACTTGTGAAGTCCACCCTTGCATTGACGTTATTATTAATTTCTGTTTTCGCCATATCCACGATCTGATCCTTAAAAAAGTAAGGAATGGCTGCGAGTACGCCAATAAGCAATACGAACAGGATTAGGATAACAAGAAAAAAGCGCTTCAGTAGTTTCATGTCTTTCTATGTTGATAATAAACATCAGCCATCCCAAATTTAAAAAATTATTAGGAGGTCGATGGTCGATGGTCAATAGTCCATAGTTGCAATTCAAAATATTACATTTTGCCAGGCAAAATGGAAAACGGAGTAACTATAAAACGAGAATACAACTATCGTCCATCAACTATTGACCATGGACAAAATAAGTACGAACCAAGTTTTATACCAATATTACATAAATATACGGGCAATTGGGCTAATTGCTTCGTTTTAGCATAGATATTTAAATTTTGAGTATTTAGATCGCTTTGTAAGATTTACAATAATCTGTATGATAAAATATAAAATCTACGTATGAAATTTTGAGTGACTTTTTGTTTCTTTGCTGTCCGAACAAATGAACGTAATTTTCTAATTTTCCAATCACTTACAGAATTATGGCTAAACAGAATCTTTTAGATTTAATTCAGAATACCATCGAAGACGTTAAACGTGAAAACCGCGATGATCCTAATCAGGAAACCGCTGATCCTACGATATTTGACTTTCTAAAAAACAAAGTACGTGAAGTACACCAAAATAATCAGGACAAAAAATCGAGAGGCGAGCGTCCGACTAAACTGATTGACCTTATCAAAGGTAAGATTGACGAGGCGCGCGATCAAAATCGCAACAATCCTGATCAGCCTAATGCACCAGGCAACTTGTTCAATCTTCTTCGTGATAAAATTGAGCAACAGCATAACGTTCGTAATCAACAACGTACAGAAGACAGCATTGCTGAAATTATTCAGGAATACAACATTGATGTCAGCAGACTGAATCGTGAGGAATTAACTCAGATACAACGTCGTTATACTGCTGATAATGCAAAACTGGATGAGCAGTATGCTAAATACCTGCACCAGTTGAATCAGCGCAAATAATAAGAACGCAAACACGTTCAAAAGAAGCTTAATAATTTAGACTTACTAAGTGGTATCAATTTCGGTTGGTATCACTTTTTTTTTGACAATGCTTTGCATTGGGTTGGGGCTTTACTTAAGATAAATTGCCAATAAAAGCAAAAACGAATACGAAGTATTCTTATCTTGTGGCATGAAAAATACAGCTCGTGCACTCCTTGTTATTCTCGATGGCTGGGGACATGGTAAGCACCCGGAAGCCAGTGCCATCGCTCAGTCCAAAACACCTTTTGTAGACAGTCTATACAAAGATCATCCAAATTCAGAACTGGTTACTTTTGGAGAAGAAGTCGGGCTGCCCGAAGGACAAATGGGGAACTCGGAAGTGGGGCATTTGAATATAGGAGCAGGGCGTGTGGTGTATCAGGAATTGGCTCGAATTAATAAAGCTATACGAGAGAAAACACTGCATGAGCATCCGCTTTTATTAGAAACATTACAAAAAGCCAAAGCAGAAAATAAAGCGGTACATTTTATGGGCTTATTGTCGGATGGCGGCGTACATTCGCATATCAATCATTTAAAAGCTTTATGTGAAATAGGGGAAGAACAAGGCTTAGAACGTTCTTATATCCATGCTTTTACAGATGGACGAGATGTAGCCCCGACAAGCGGAAAAGGTTTTGTAGAAGATTTAGAGGAGTTCCTAAAAAATAAAAAAACTCAGCTAGTCTCAGCTATAGGTCGATATTATGCGATGGATAGAGACAAACGCTGGGAAAGAATTAAGCTGGCTTATAATCTGTTGGTACATGGCAGCGGAACGCCAGTAACAGATTTTTCGGATGCCATTCGCCAATCCTACCTGACTAAAGACAGTGATGGCAAACTGATGACGGATGAGTTTTTACCGCCTTTAATCCGCATTGATAAAGGCGGGCAGCCCGTCGGCACGATCAAAGACGGCGATGTACTGATCTGTTTTAATTTTCGCACCGACCGCCCCCGACAAATCTCGACGGTACTGACACAGCAGGATTTTCCGGAACATGATATGAAAGCCCTGAACCTGACTTACCTGACGATGACTCGTTATGATGAGTCCTTTAAGCATGTAAAGGTATTATTTCAAAAAGAGGACATTCAGCAAACGCTTGGCGAACTGGTATCTGATGCCGGCTTGTTGCAAGTGCGGATTGCGGAGACGGAGAAGTACCCACACGTAACTTTCTTTTTCTCAGGCGGACGAGAGGAGGCATTTAAGAATGAAAAACGCATTATGATTCCATCGCCGAAGGTCAGCACTTACGATCTTCAGCCGGAAATGAGCGCACTGGAAATGACGGATGCGATTATCGAAGAGATCAATACCAATCAGCCGGATTTTATTTGTCTGAATTATGCGAATACGGATATGGTCGGTCATACTGGTGTTTTTGAAGCGGCTGTAAAGGCAGCAGAGACGGTAGATACTCAGCTAAAGCGCCTGATGGAGATTGCAAAAACGCATGATTATCATACGCTTATCATAGCCGATCATGGTAATTCGGATATTATGAAGAATCCTGATGGCTCACCGCATACTGCACATACGACGAATATGGTGCCTTGCTTTTACGTAGGTTCCCGTGATGTAAAATTGAAGGATGGCAAGCTGGCGGATGTGGCAGTGACCTTGTTGGATTTTATGGGACTGGAGGTGCCGGAGGTGATGGATGGGGAG
>JAHDFX010000293.1 GCA_020627965.1 Saprospiraceae bacterium
TTCTTCTTTTATCTGTTTAATCTGTGAAAAAGATTTTGCTAGCTCTGCATTATCATCATAGACTTCATTGACGTCAAGAAACAGGATAATAAGAAGCTTCTATACCAAAGGATGCGAGAGTGTATGAAAAAAGACGCTGCCCAACATACGGTTCTGCCACTTAGTAAGTTCGGTTTAATGCAAATTACCCGTCAAAGGGTAAAACCAGAGCTCAATATTTCTACCACAGAAAAATGCCCGACCTGTAATGGTACAGGCAAAACAGCACCAGCTATTCTGCTTACAGATAAGATCAATAATGATGTAACATCTATCATTGAGTCTATAGTGCCTGCAAAGCTAAGATTAGACGTTCACCCCTTCGTTCATGCTTATCTAAAGAAAGGAATTCCTAATCAGCAGTGGCAATGGTTTATGGAGCATAAAAAATGGGTGAATGTTAGCAGTAATAGCAATCTTGCTATGACGGAATATCATTTCTATAATGAGCATAATGATGAGATTCGACAGTAATTACACAAAATCCATCAACTGAAACTGCTTATTCAGTACTTCTGCATTATCAGCCCCGAGCCATTTATCGAGAATAGTGGCATAAATACGGCGGAAATCAACTTCGTAGATCAAATCTCCTTCATCTAAACTGCTTAGATTGGCGCCGCCATTATAAATTCCTGCTTTATTTAATTTTCCGCCCATCAGGAAGACATTGTTTGCGGTGCCATGATCTGTACCGCCACTTGCATTTTCCTTTACCCGACGACCAAATTCTGAGAAAACCATAACAAGCGTATCATCCAGTTGATTATTGGTTTTAAGGTCTTCTGTCAGGGCTGTTAGTCCCTGTGCCAGGTTCTCCAATAATCGGTCTTGAGTATTTTTTTGACGCGTATGTGTATCAAAGCCAGATAAAGCTGTATAATAAATACGGGTATCCGAACCCGAAATAATCAGTTCTGCTGTCTGTTTTAAAGCTTTGCCAAATTTATTTGAAGGATAAGTTTGTCTTGATTGGTATATTTTGGACTGCTCATGCAAATAATTTGCCGACGAGAAAGTTTGTCGCATTGTTTGATACAGATAGGCTACATTCTCACTATGCTCATGATCATGATGATGCTTAGAGACAGCCTGTAAAAAACGGCTTTTTGTGCTGCGATGCAATTTGTTGACATTGCTTGCCGCAAAACCACTTTTCTGTCTGCCTTTCAAAGCCAGGCTCAACGAATCATCCATTTCCATAGCATAATGCACCTCACAATCCATACAGTAATTATCCAGATAACGCCCCAGCCAGCCACTACTCAGGAATTCATTAGAATCACTGGCAGTTTGCCAAATATCCATAGAACGAAAGTGTGAACGGTCTGGATTGGGGTAGCCTACATTATTGATAATACAAAGGTTGCCATCATCAAAAATACTTTTCATTGGTGCCATCACTCCGTTCAGCCCAATCTCATCGTTTAGCTTGATTACTTCATTTTCTGGAATTGCCAGTGTCGGACGACTGCCATAATAAATATCATTCCTGAATGGAACAACTGTATTTAAGCCATCATTTCCACCCGATAACTGAACGATAACCAGCTTGCGACGGGAATTAACGTCAGCTTTATCTAAGCCTAGATTAAAACCACTCAAAAACTGAGGGATAAATAAAGATGTGCTGGCCAATGCACTATGTTGAAGGAATTTTCTACGTGACTTATCCATGATCTGATTTTTTATTGTGTTATTGTACGTCGTGTTATCGTGTTATACAAAGGCAGTCTTTGCTAACACATCTGATACTCAGGCATACTCATTAAGCGCATCATAAGCGAAGTAATAAACGATTCTTTAGTGCTTTTATCAACAACCTTATCGAGTATAGTCGTATCAATCTCATGCGGAGTCTGGAGAAGATAGGTACTTATTTTTTCAACGATCTCCTGCTCATCCATTGATCTAAAACGACTGACAATAGGTTCAATATCAGCATAGACTTTGATGCGGGAAAGCTTTTTAAATCGTTCTCTTTCCGGTTCTGCTTTGATGTTGAAATTAACTTCTTTGGATTCAAATAAAATACTGGTCAGGTTCAAACGCAACATTAAAGTAGCATTATCTATCCAGGTTTTACCGCCCGGCCAACCTGCCACATTGGGCGGATTAAACAGTATTTGCCCTAAGGCTTTTTGTAAGACGATCATTGGTTTTCGATCTTCAAAACGCAGGTCTAAAGTTCGCATTAGCCCTGCCAATAGTACCACAGGTGATTTTATCTTCACCCCCATATTTTTTACATCATAAAACCAATCGCTTTCAAATAAAGCACGCATCATGGCTTCTATATTGTAATTAGACGCATAGAAAACATCAGCTAATTCATTGATATGCTGGGCATTGATCTTGTCATTGACAAAAAAGCGATACACTTTCGTGGCAATAAACTGGGCGGTTTCCCGTTTTTCCAAAATAATATCAATGATATCTGTTCCATCAAAATTACCGGTTTTACCCATAAAGGTCTTTTGACCATAATCATGCTGGCGAGATTTAAATATAAATTCGCCGGAAAGCGATGCCCCCCAACCAGTAAAAGCTCTTGCTGCTGCTTTGACGTCTTCTTCGGTATAATTGCCCCGCCCTATCGTGAATAACTCCATCAGTTCACGAGCAAAATTTTCGTTTGGATGTTCTTTTTTATTTTTTCTATTATCGAGATAAGACAGCATAGAGGGGTCTTTGGCAATAGCAATAACTAAATCTCTAAAATTGCCGACGGCATGCTGACGTAGCGTATTGATATGTTGTACCGCGAAGTGAGGCAGCTTAAGTTCGCAGGCAAAATGTCCATGCCAGAATAAGGTCATTTTTTCTAGCAAAGGGCTTGATTGCTCATTCGCCATGCGTTCTATCCAATCAGTATTTAACTCAAATACATGGGCTTTTCCCATTTTTTTACGCTCCATTCTTACCTCATCACTCATACTTTTTCTCTCTTCTCTGGAACGAAAGCCAAATTCGGGTATCGGAAGTTCAGCAGGATTTTTCGCACTTTTGAACAGCCCATCGACAGCCCTTTGAAGCGGAACATTAGAAAGCTTCTGATATTCTCGAATGGATAAGCCGAAACCTGCCCGCCATGACAGGTGTTGAATTTTTTGCAAATCGTACATAGTTAAATTACGTTTATTACTTAGACGCTTACAAGGAACTAAGGTTTAAACAACTTTAAAAAACTATGCAGTCTTTTTTCGTAAGCGCTTAATTATTAGACGCTTCGGGCTTTATAAGTTGATAAAAAGTAGGGAAAGATGCACTGCCGTAGTGAGAGTAGTCATTTTTAGAACTCAGAGAAGACTTATATTGGCGTGCGAAGTTCGTCAATAGATTTGACAAGACCTCTGTATCAATATTACGTGAATTGGGTTTAAGATAATAAGCCATATGCTCGATACTGCCATCAGCAGCCCAGAAAACTTTGAGCCACATCTTAATGCCTTTAATGTCATAATTATACTTTTCACTGTATAATTCAATAGCCATCATGAGATCAATCCACTGGCTAAAAGCCAAATCCATATCATCTTCACAGGCATTTAGAAGCGAGATTTCATATTGACGAGAGAGCGACTCGAAGGCATCAGCATAATCTCCAATCAGGAAGACAGCTGGATATTGGCCTTTCTGCAAGGCACTGACGTCTGCACCTTTGGGTGCGGTCAATGGTTGTGCTCCTAATGTAACCATTAGTGACAACAACAGTGTAGCAGTGACAAATAAATTCTTCATGATTAAAATGCTTATAGTAAAATACAGGCTTTATTCAAAAAAGCCTATTGCTTAAACGAAACTCAGTAGAGTAGAAATATTTTTGCTCAGTTAATTGTTTGTTAAGGGATGATAAAATAACAGAATTTGTGGGAGCTTCCAAATATCATTCTACCAAATGCAACGTAAAGATACATAAATTAGTTCTTGAACTCAATCCCACATATACATAAGAATACAAAAACCTTACATTGGTTGCACAGCCGACATATTTTAATTTTAATTATTTCTGCCCCATCCAAGAAAAATATCTTGTATTACCTTCAATAATCCATGGTATTAAAAAATAGAATACAATCACTTAAATATCAATTTCTTATGAAAAACTAACCCAATTTTAGCGCAAATAATAAAAGGTCGACAGCTTATTAGTAATCCTCAATGAATGTAATTTACCATTGAACATAGCTAATAGACTGCCGACCTTCCTTACATTATTATATATTTAAAGTAAGCTGTTATTTATTGTCCTGTACAGCAAATACTTTCTTCAATAGGTCTGTCGTACGTTTTACTGGGTCTTTACGAATCGCAGTTTCTTCTTTAGCCACCATATGAAATAAACCGTCCATTGCTTTTTCCGTTACATAATCATCCAGACTTGGATTCACCTGTTTGACCAGAGGAATCTGATTATAGCGGGTAATGATGTCTTCCCAGGCGTTTAATGCCTGTACTTTCGACAAAGAGTTTTTGATAACAGGATTGAAAGCGCTGTACAATTCTGTAGAGGTGGAGCGCTTCAGATATTGCGTAGCCGCATCATCTTCTCCCATCAAAATTCCCATAGCATCCTGAATGGTCATTTTTTTAATGGCACTCAGGAAAATAGGTTTAGCGCCCCGTGCTGCATCTTCGGCAGCCCGGTTGAGTTTTTCCACTACATTATCGGTCATTTGCTTGCCGACAGGTCCAAGAACGTCTTCAAGTGTGTTCTTAACCTTAATGGCTTTTTCCGGGAACAATATCTTAATTGCCTGATTTTTGAAGAAACCGTCTTTAACAGAAACAACGTCTGCGCCTTTGCTCAAGCCTATAGAAAGGGCTTCTTTTAGCCCTAGAGCAGCCTGGTCGGAAGTTACGCTTGGTCCTGCTGCGCTTTCCAGCAATGTGGTTCCTATTTGTGCCAATTCAGCACAACCTGTGCATAATGGAACTACTAATAAAAAGATAAAAAGTCGTTTTAACATGATTGATTTATTTTATAGGTTTTGTCAAATGTGTTATAGTGCCATAGTAGACTTTTGTGGTCTGCTTTTAAGTTACTATACACTTTTCAAATTGGCTGACAATTTCCCCCTTTGGAGGGGGCGGAGGGGGGTGGACAAAGAGTAAAATTGGCCAATATTCCACCCCCTTCCCCCTCCAAAGGGGGATAATTCAGCATTTTAGCAAAAGTGTATAGCAACTTAGTCTGCTTTTCTTTAGACGAAAAAATATAACATATGATAACATATGATAACATAATAACAATAATCTATATTAGATTTGAAGTCTTACTTAAATTTATCTAAAGTCTAATTACTTATTTGAAAATACTGTGCCAAGTAAACAATTAGGAATGACGCAAGAATAAAATGTACACTTATACTCGTCCTTTTCCATTCTAATTTCATTCCTTACAGTGCAAAGCGCACATATTTGATCGTTTTCTTATTTTCCAAATGCATCGCTTCATAGAATGTTTGAATACTCAGTTCGGGCATTGGCAATTCTTTGGCATAAATATCATCATCATGGTATAAAACAGGGATTTTCTCGGCTTCCAATGTTTCAAGTGTATACTCGTATAAAGTAGGATCATCTGTTTTAAGGTGTATCAATCCGCCCTTAGGAAGAATTTCACGATAACGATTCAGGAATAAAGGTGAAGTCAGTCTGCGACGTGGTTTTTTGAGAAAAGGATCGGGAAAAGTGATCCAGATTTCTTTGACTTCATCTTTGTCAAAAAAACTGGTGATCCGCTCGATACGACAACGCAGGAAAGCTGCATTATTCAACTCTTCTGCCACGGCTACTCTGGCTCCTTTCCATATTCTGGCTCCTTTTACATCTACACCTATAAAATTTCGCTGCGGATGCATACGGGCAAGCCCAAGTGTATATTCTCCTCCTCCACATGCCAGTTCCAGACTAATGGACTGTTTATTTTTAAAATGATGGTCCTCCCACTTTCCTTTGATACTTAATTTTTCTCCATCAGCGCCAGTTACTAAAGGTTCTTCGATGCGGTGGTTCTGGTATACATTAGGAAATGTAGCTACCTGACTAAATTTGTATAATTTATTCTTGCTCATAATTTGCGCAAAGCTATAAAAAAACAAACATAAGTCATGCGAATGATTTTTGATTTTTTACTAAAATAGCTTGTTTTGAAATGACAAATATGGTGATAATATAGTCACACCTAAAGGCATTCAAAATCGTTTTAATCTATTTTTCTATAATTATTATCAGGGCTATGTCTTGTAAAGGATCAAACATAAGTCATCCGAATGACTAGTGTCTCCGGAACGAAATAATTCACCCTATGTAAGTGCTAGGACTGAATTAATTTACACTTATAAAGGCATCTTTTGTCAGCACTT
>JAHDFX010000294.1 GCA_020627965.1 Saprospiraceae bacterium
AAAAGCCTTGTCTTCAGGTATTTTCTTGAGTTCAAAACGGATTTCATCCAGATTTTCCTGTGGAATCTCGTAGCGCTCCTTCCCATCCAGCAAATAGAGTGTTTCCTCATTGAAAAGTACTTGTCCTCTTTCTACCCTTTTCTTACGAAAAACATTATAGAACATAGGAATAGCCAGCAGAGTAAGCGTCAGGAAAAGTAGAGCATATACAATCTCCATTTGTGGACTTATATCTGCCCAATCCATCAGTAATTCTACCAGATTTATTTTTTTATCCCCTATATAATCAAACAAACCCAACACTAGCAAGCCGATAGCTGATAGCCCTATCATCGCTGCCCGTTTACTAATGTTACGGGTTTTAATCAGTTTAGCTGAAAAATTCAATTTCATTTAAGATCGTTTTGTGCCTTATGGTAATCTTCAGGAATACCAATATCAATAAAATAACCATTCATCACTTTTCCCCACACCTCTAATACTCTAAAATAGCGTTCCATGAGGTCTTTTTCAAATGAAAAGCGTTCTGATAGATCAAATTGCTCAAAAATATCTGTTTTCATCAGGTAGACACCTCCATTAATTAATCCGCTTTCACGGTGCTGCTTTTCATTAAATTCCTGCACTCTTCCCGAAGTGTTCAGTCCAACTGTACCATAACGGTCGAAGTTTTCCATATACTTCAGACTTAGTGCCAAATCTGCATTATTTTTAATGAAAAAATCTTGTAAATGGTTGAGTGATACGTCGAATAATGTGTCTCCATTAAGTACAAAAACACTTTTCCCGTCGCAAAGCTGCATAGCTTTTCTGATTCCTCCCCCTGTTCCTAATGGTTCATCTTCCACAGCATAAGATATTCGCACATCTTTGTACCGCTCGCCAAAGTGTTCCTGAACGATGTCTCCCTTATATCCAATAGATAATATAATATGCTCAATCCCATAAGGCAGAATAGCATTTATAACATATTCCAGAAATGGACGTTGATTGACAGGTGCCATTGGTTTGGGCAAGTCTTTGACGACAGATTTGAGGCGAGTACCAAAACCACCCGCTAATATGATCGCTTCTTTGGTCATTGTTCGATACCTAAAATTAAGAGGGGTACAGGTGGACTCGTTCGTCCTTGTCGCATTACATTATATACCTCCCCTTCGTAATATGCAACTCCACTAGACATTTGTGATTGCATTTTTTTTGTTGGTAAAATTTCTACTCCTACGTTTATTACTCCACCTGAGAAAAAGAGCATATGTTTTACGAACAAATCATAAGCTACAAAGGCATACTTGCCAAATTGAACCTCAACTGCTATCTTATCTTTGACAAAATCTGTTTGGTTATAGCTAAATATTGGTTGATCTTCTCCGTGTTCTATTAAAAATTTCTTTTGTTCTTTAGAAGACATAGAAAGACTCTTTTCCATCAAATTTCTATTCAGTGTAATATAATAGGAATAACGACTTTCGGACCAGCCTAATTTTGAAAATTTTCGGTCAAACTCTTTATTTAAGTCAATTGGACTGTATAATTTGTTTCCTTTTTTAGTTTTCTCTTTACTAATTTTGGTTTTAAATTTTTCGGCATCAATAGAAGTAATTACATTTAGTATCTCATTGTACAAATCTTGATGGTGAACGATTAGATATTCTTCTCCATTTAAGTGGGAATATTTATGTGTTATCTTCACTTTTCATTTTTGTGTTTGAACAGACTACTCTGCTGCCATTCTTTGGGAAACCGAGATATTTTATCTGTACTTTTAGGTTTATGAATTGGTTTGTTTATAGGTCTCAACTTTAGTTTTCCTTTCTTCAAATCTTCAAGTCTTTCTTTAGCAATTTTAATATATTTTTCTTCTCTATCAATTCCAATAGCGTTCCTATCATTTTTTATAGCTGCAATAAGTGTTGATCCAACTCCAGCAAAAGGATCAAGCACCCAACTATCTTTATCTGTGAGAGCTAAAATACATCTTTCAACCAGTTCAACAGGATATTGGCAGGGATGCTCTGATTTTTCTGGATGATTTGATTTCACATTAGGTATATTCCAAAGCTCTCTCTCCCAATCCCTTAGAACTATTTCCCAAATATCTGAAGGATTTTTCCCTTTTGGATTTCCAGATAATTGCCCTTTTTTAGGTCCTTTAAAGTGTCTCTTACCTGGATATTTTGAAGGAACTCTCACATCATCCAAATTAAAAATATAATTATCCGTTTTTGTAAACCATAATATGGTCTCATATCTTCCAGAAAATCTATTTGAAGCATGAAGCCCATGACCAAAATGCCAAATGATTCTATTTCGTAGCTTGAGTCCATATTTTTTAAAAATACTATAATAATATATGTCCAAAGGGAATATTTCACCCTTATCTACATAATTACCTACCTGCCAACAAATACTACCTCTATTGGAAGTTACTCTTACAAGTTGTTCAATAATTTTATCTTGAGTTTTTAGATATTGTTCTATTGATTGTTTCACTTCATATTCTTTTCCTATATTGTATGGAGGTGAAGTCATAACTAGATCAAATTTACCATCCTCAATTTTAGAAACTGTTTCAAAAGTGTCACTCGCTATCATTTCGTAGTTAGCAGGATACAATTCTTTAATCAACTCTACAATAGGTTCTTCAGCTTTTTTCATCTTACTTATTTCACTTACACCAAATATAATCAAAAAGACAACAAAATAAAACCAATTTGGTTATTTCGTTCTAAAAAAATCCTTCTCTACCAATTCGCAAATAATATGCCCAACCATAATATGGCTTTCCTGTATCCTTGGTGTATCTTTAGAAGGTACATTGATCAGTGTACCACAAAGGTCTTTCATTTTTCCTCCGGTCAGTCCTGTCATGCCTATAGTTATCATGTCTTGCTGGCGAGCTTGTTGCAGTGCTTTCATTACATTACCAGAATTACCAGAGGTAGAAATCCCGACAAGTACATCGCCTTCCCTACCCTTTGCTTTTATTAGTCGGGCATAAATATCATCGTAACTATAATCATTAGCTACAGCCGTAAGATAAGAAGTATTGACATGTAATGCTTCCGCAAATAATGGCTCCCGATCCATATAAAACCTACCGGACAATTCGGCGGCTAAATGCTGAGCATCAGCAGCACTTCCTCCATTTCCACAAAACAGGATCTTACCATCATTTTTGAGTGTATTGGTAATGAGGTCAGCAGCTTTTTGTATTGCCTGAATCAGTATATCGTCTTCTAGCAGCAGTCGTTTGGTCCTTATGCTTTCTGTTATAATTCGCTGGATGTTGTTCATTTTTTTTGTGTTTTTTGTGTTACTCTGCTATAGTACTATTGTGTTATCGTGCTTTTTTCTCTTTCTAATAGCACATTAACACGGTAGCACATTAACACATTAACACTATTTTCCTGCTTTCCAAGTTCGGAGTCCTCGTTGCGTAAAGGTAAAACGTTTCAGAGAACCACCAAATTGTTCTAGTGTTTTAGCTACTTTATAGCGGGTATTACCAGGCGCATAGAGCATCATATAACCTCCTCCTCCTGCGCCTGATATTTTTCCACCAGTTGCACCGGCAGCTTTGGCAGCATCGTAAATTTCATCTATAAATGGGTTGGTAACACCAGGAGCAGTTTGTTTTTTATACTTCCAGCCAAAGTCCAATATTTCGCCTAGTTGATCCAGCTTGCCCGTCAGCAAGGCTTCTTTCATCATGATGGCTTGTTCTTTAAGTTTATGTCCGGCTTCTACTGATTTTTCTTTTTTTCTGGCAAAATTACTTGCCTGTCCTTTGATGATGTCAGACGATAAACGACTCGTTCCTGTATGGTAAATGAGGATACTAAAAGCCAATTCACTCACATACTCCGATCTGATGCGAAGTGGATTTACAATGACTTTATCATCAGCATAAAATTCCATAAAATTGAAGCCCCCGAAAGTGGCTGCATACTGATCTTGTTTGCCACCTGCCATTGCCAGGTCTACCCGTTCTATTTCATAAGCCAGATGTGCTATATCATAATCACTCAAAGGCAAGCTCAACCATTCTACAAAAGCGCCAAGAATAGTCACTGTGATCGTAGAGGAAGTTCCCAGTCCCGAACCGAAAGGAGATTCCACGAAAGTAGTGAGCCGAAAAGAGAGTGGTTTCTTGGTATAATCGCGTACAATCCGATTATAGACGCCCTTCAATAGGTCTAATTGACCATCAATGACCAGTTGTTCTGTAGCGTCTAGTTCTATCAATTCTTCTTTGTCGGCTGCGTACAAGGTAATCTTTCCATCATCGGTAGGTTCTATCGTTGCGCTGGCATATAAGCTGACCGTCGCATTCAGTATGGCTCCTCCATAAAGGTCGGAGTATGGGCTTACATCGGTTCCACCACCCGCGAGTCCTATTCTTAATGGGGCTTTTGCTCTTATTATCATAGTTTGAGTTTATATAAGCGTGTTAATGTGTTGTAGTGCTGAGGTGTTAATGTTCCTAAAACATTCGCACCTCAACACCTCAACACATCAGCACTATTTTACCCCTCCGCTTTCTCAGCTTTAGGCTTATTTAGATAACGAATATAACCACCGGTCATTTTACGAATAGCGGTCATTTCTTCTAATAATTTATCCAGTTGGTCTTCATTGATGTATTCCAAATCGGAGGCAACCAATATCTGAGATTCCAAACGATGCGATTGTTCGATGGCTTCACTGAGTTTTGGTATAGTCACTTCTTTGTAATTTCGACTAATACCGCTTGCTATAGCAGTCGGAATTTCTACGGCTGTTGTTCGCATTTGATTACAAAGCCCGTTTTGCTCTGATTCGGGGAATGTTTGTACCAATTTGAATACTTCGGCTGCTAAGGTTCTACTTTTTTGCCAAAATGTCAATTCTGTGTAGTTCATTTTTGATGTTTTAATGATAAATTAATGAGGGCTGCCATAAAAAAGCAGCCCTATGTCATATATAAGAGTCTAAAACATCAAAAATTCCATAAATTTTATTGAACTTTTTATTGAATGACCAGCTTTCTGGTCATTTGTCTTTCTTCCGTTTGTATTTTCACTATGTAAAAACCGGCAGGCAATTCACCAATATCGAGGGTTTTTTGTGTCGTATTGACAAGTTCCGCTTTTACAATAGCGCCCAATTCATTGAAGATAGATAATTGTGCTTCCGCAAATTGTGTATCATCTATTTCAATGGTCAGCAGTTTATCAGCCGGACTAGGGAAGATATTGAAACCTGGCGCATCTTCAGGATCATCAATAGAGACATCAATATCCAGATTTTCATAAAACTCGACATTTCCATAATATCCCCCCACAAAAAGATCTAAGTCTCCATCATCATCAATATCTCCTAAAGCAGGTAAAGTAAACTCGGTGCTGGGATTAGCGAGATTGAACGGATTAGTCTGAACTGCCCCAAATGCAGGCATCATAGTAGAGCCCGTATTTTCAAAATAATGCAGACTACCATAATAGCTGCCCGTCAGTATATCCATATCGCCATCCCCGTCAAGGTCACCAAATTCCGGGAATACAAAATAAGTAACAGGACTTGTATCTACAAGCGTTGATACTAGTCCGGCAAAATTAGCTGCCGCAGGGGTACCTGTATTTTCAAAATAACTCAATTCCCCCAGATACTCATAAGCTCCGTAATCGTACCTCATACCTCCAATTAGTAGATCAAGATCGCCATCGCCATCTATATCTGCCATGGCAGGCTGAATACTATAAGGAAGTAGCTGTACACCAAAAGGATTGGTCTGCTCTGGACCAAAGGCTGGTGCATTAGCTGTACCGGTATTTTCGTGATAGAAAATACCAACCCCAGTACCATATGTATAACCTACTGAAATGATGTCCTGATCTCCATCATCGTCCAGATCAGCAAATGCCGGAAAAATGTAATACTCCGAATTACTTGCAAACCCAAAAGGATTTTTTTCTGGCTTTCCAAATACAGGATTAGCAGCTGTTCCCTCATTCCGAAAGAAAACCATACTAGTTGCTGAATAACCGTATTCGACTACAAACATATCAAGATCACCATCGGCATCTATATCCACCAAACTTGGAATCGATAAGTCTATAACAGGTGCTAAATTGAACGGATTAGTAAGTGGCGCAGCAAAATCCTGTGCCTGCATATTGCCAGATAAGCCTAATAAAACGGCTGCTCCAGCGAGTACTTTTCGGAGTTCTCTTTTTGTAAATAAGGAATTGATCTGCCTGAACAACTTGTGCAGACGACCTGTAAGCTGTTTACGTTGCTCTCCAGTCAATTCCTGCCATCGCTGGCTCTTCATTAAGCCATTAATCCGTTTCGACAAATTGCGAAACTGCCGCTTACGAAGCGTGTAGTTTTGTTGAATCATAGTTAAATATTTATAAAATTAT
>JAHDFX010000295.1 GCA_020627965.1 Saprospiraceae bacterium
CCCCCTTTGGAGGGGGTGAAGGGGGTGGAATATTGGTCAATTTTACTCTTTGTCCCCCCCCTCCGCCCCCTCCAAAGGGGGAAATTGTCAGCCAATTTGAAAAGTGTATAGTAACTTAGTACATTTCAATTTTGCCCTGTATTAAATCAAATATTTTTCACTACAGATTTGCATAGGAAAATCTGTGGTCTTTTTATTAGACTTTATTCATTAATGAAATTGAAATGAAAAAATTGCTCATTGCATTATTACTTTGCTCATCTTTTATGACTGATAGTTTTGGTCAGTTATTGAGTGAAGATTCATTGGCACTCATTGCCTATTGGGAACAGGGCGAACAAAAACGCTATGAACATATTAAGCGTAAGCTAGAAGTTGAAAATGGCAAAACACAGAGTGATGCCAGCAGCAAAAGCATCGTTTCTTTTAAGGTAATGGAAGCAACGAATGAAAGCTACCTTCTTGAATACAAAACTGAGAAAACAGCCACAAATCTTACCGATGGTTATCCCAATGCTCAACAGTTACTGGAAAAACTCAGTAAAGACTTTCGCTATGAATTTCAAACTACAGAAATGGGCGAACTGGTGGAATTAAAAAACTGGGAAGAGCTGAGCGAGGCGACCAACAAAATGGTAAAAATGCTTATGAGAATGCAAGGAGGTGATGCTCAGGAGCAAAAACAAGCACTTCAGGTTGGGGTAGAAATGATGAAACAACTTACTGGAACCCGCCAGGGCATGGAAGCTTTAATGGCTAAAGAAATTGGTGTTTTTTATAGCTATCATGGATACGTTTACGGGATTGATAAAGAGATCAAAAGTAAGGAAGAAATGCCCAATATGCTTGGCGGCAAGCCTTTTCCTGCCGAAAGTATTTTTAAAGTGGGTGAGCTGGACGAAGAAAATAAAACTATTAAGTTTTCTTCTACTTTGACTATAGATACTGAAGCCAGTAAAGAAATTATTGTTGCCACATTAAAGGAAATGTTTCTAAAGGTCAATGAAGGGATAGGTCAGGAAGCCAACCTGAAGCAGATGGAAAAGCAAATGGAAAAAATACAGTATGAAATGACTCAAAAACATTATTCTATTTACAATTACGAAACGGGTTGGCTAATTGAGTCTAATGTCATGAAAAAAATAACTGCCAATATCCCTGGTCAGGAAAATGTATACTCCGAAGAAGAACGTACTTTTAAGCTAGTAGAGTAAATGAGTAAATCAAACAAAGAGATTGCAAGAGAATTTAATCGGCTGGGTGAGCTGATGGAATTACATGATGAAAATTCTTTTAAGATCAGGTCGTATAAGAACGCCTATCTGACCTTGCGCAAACTTCCAGACCCTTTAGTGGACATGGATGACAGTCAAATCGCCAGTATAAAAGGTGTTGGGAAAGCTATTTCCTCAAAAATAAGAGAATTACTGGATACGGGCGAAATGGCAAAACTCAATGAGTTTAAAGTAAAAACACCAGAAGGCGTACAAGAGTTACTCAATATCAAAGGCTTAGGTGCAAAGAAAATTCGCCAGCTTTGGCAGGAAATGGGTATTAGCAGTGTAGGAGAGCTTTTTTATGCCTGTAATGAAAACCGTCTCATTACCTTAAAAGGTTTCGGTTTGAAAACTCAGGCAGATATTCGTCAGAAGATCGAGTATTACCGTCAGTCCAGAGATAAATTTTTATATGCTTCTTTGGAGGCAGAAGCCACTCAGCTTGCAGAAGATTTAAGTGCAAAACTTAATATTGATGTGGCACTGACTGGCGCTATTCGACGCAAGTCGCCCATTTTGAGAGGCATCGAAATACTAGTTGCTACGACTGAGCTTCCTGATAGTTTATTTGATGATGAGTTTTTAAGTCTGACGGAGCATACGCCTACTTATTATCGGGCTAAAACAGCTAAACAAACTCCCATACGTCTCTACACGACAAAGCCTGAAAACTGGGCTGCTACTTTATTCTCTACCACAGGGACAAAGGACTTCAATACTATTTTTGGACAAATTAGCGAAACGGCTGAAAATGAAGAAATTATCTTTTCTGAAGCTAATTACTCCTTCATTCCACCTGAAATGCGGGAAGACGACTATAGTCTCGATTTGGCGAAAGCTGGAAAAATGCCTGAACTAATTAAAGAAACAGACATAAAAGGTATTATTCATTCTCACACTACTTACAGTGATGGCTTGAATACGCTCAGGGAAATGGCAGAATATGCACGCAATGCCGGATACAGCTACATAGGCATTACAGATCATTCTAAATCAGCTTTTTATGCCAATGGACTTAAAGAAGATCGGGTACTCGCTCAAATGGAAGAAATCGACCAATTAAATAAAGAGCTGGCACCATTTCGTATTTTAAAAGGTATTGAATCTGATATACTAAACGATGGTTCTCTGGATTATGATGATGAGATACTTGAACGTTTCGACTTTATTATCGCTTCCGTACATTCTAACCTGAAAATGGATGAAACCAAAGCTACCCAGCGTATTCTAAAAGCTGTCAGCAATCCATTTACAAATATTCTGGGGCATCCTACCGGACGCTTGTTATTGTCTCGTAAGGGCTACCCTATTGACCATAAACAGATCATTGATGCCTGTGCAGAGCATCAGGTCGCTATAGAACTTAATGCCAATCCATTACGACTTGATATAGACTGGACATGGATTCCCTATGCCCTCGAACGTGGCGTAAAAATTGCGATAAACCCAGATGCCCATAGTACGAAAGGCATTCATGATATTCATTTTGGCGTTTGTGCGGCTCGCAAGGGCGGGCTTTCGTCCGATGATTGTATTAATTGTCTGGATGCTGATGCTTTTCTGGCTTGTTTTGATGAATAATAACCAGCAAAACATTTGAACTAAACAACCGTTAAATAGAAGTAAAAAACAAACGATGAAATATTTTTTAATTATAAGCACTGCCCTACTCTGCATTTCAGCCACACAACTGAATATGGAGAAACCCAGTATGCAACTCGCATTATTGAAATACAGTGGTGGCGGTGACTGGTACTCCAACCCTACTGCCCTGCCCAATCTGGCAAAGTTCTGTAATGAAAATATGGGGACTAATTTTGAGGAGGATTACGAGACCGTGGAAGTCGGCAGTGCTGATATTTTCAATTATCCATTTATCCATATGACAGGGCATGGCAATGTGGTATTCAGCGAACTGGAAGCAGAAAATCTACGACTTTATCTGATGGCTGGTGGTTTTTTGCATATAGATGATAACTATGGTATGGATCCCTTTGTGCGTCCGGCAATGAAGAAGGTTTTCCCCGAGTTGGAATTTAAAGAACTGCCTTTTAATCATCCGGTGTACAGTCAGAAGTATACTTTCAAAAATGGTTTACCCAAAATTCATGAGCATGACGACAAACCGCCACAGGGTTTTGGTTTGATCTGGGAAGGGCGACTGGTTTGCTTTTACTCCTATGAATCTGACTTAGGCGATGGCTGGGAAGATCCCGATGTACATAAAGACCCGGAAGCAATAAGACAAAAAGCGCTGCAAATGGGCGCTAATATTATAAAATTCGTGTTTGAACAGTAATTTTTGTCCCACTGAATATTACACTAATAAAAAAACCGGCTTTTCGAGCCGGTTTTTTTATTTTTAACAGTAAGTTATTTTCCTAATACTCATCCTCATTAAATAAGAAATCGTCTTTACGTGGAAAATCAGGCCAGATGTCATCCATACTTTCGTATAATTCACCTTCATCTTCCAGTTGCTGCAAATTTTCTATAACTTCTATAGGTGCGCCTGAACGAATTGCATAATCAATCAATTCGTCTCTCGTGGCAGGCCAAGGTGCATCCTGTAAATGCGAAGCTAATTCCAATGTCCAATACATAATTTTAAAATGATGTTTTT
Organism: Saprospiraceae bacterium; assembly: GCA_020627965.1. GTDB lineage: Bacteria > Bacteroidota > Bacteroidia > Chitinophagales > Saprospiraceae > JAHDEO01. The sequence goes on from JAHDFX010000295.1 coordinate 3,901, forward strand.
TGTTTAAGTAAACTTATAAAGGATAACAAAATAAAAGCATTTTACAAAACATTTCACTTATTATTCTTTTAAAGTCACTCGTTTTCTTTTCGCTATAATTTTGCGCAAAAGTCGCTTATCAAAACGACAATACAAAGAAAAAGTTTCACTTTTTTTGCAAAAAATTGCGTTTGTTCGTTTACATGACAATAAAAATAATGCCAATGTTTCGTTTTTCCATAAAAAACTAATAATCAGTCAATTACCAAAATCAGCAAAACTGACATTTTTGCACTTTAACCGTTTTTTCTATAAAAGTGACCCTAATTTGCTCAAAACGGGCTTAAAAATTCTTCCACATCATAGATTCGACGGGCTTATCTGAGCGAAGGTTGTACTTGGCGTTAGTCTTTTTATTGTAATAATTTTCAATATCGCCTTCTACTGCAAAGTAAATTAATTGACCAATTGGCATGTTTGCATAAATACGGACAGGATGAATACAGGAAATTTCTAAAGTCCATTTATTGCAAAAACCTACATCGCCTTTTCCCGCAGTAGCATGTATGTCAATACCTAATCTGCCGACACTTGATTTACCTTCTAGAAAAGGAACCGAATTATGTGTTTCGGTATATTCTTCAGTAACGCCAAGGTATAGTGTTCCGGGTTGAATGACATAGCCATCTTCAGGTATCACGATCTCTTCTACCTCATTATGCGATTTCGCATCAAGTATTTCATCTTTATACACTGCAAGATATTTCCCCAAGTGTACATCATAGGAATTTGTACCCAGACATTCACGCTTAAATGGCTCTATAACGATCTCGCCATTCTCTATAGATTTCAGTATTTTCTTATCAGATAGTATCATGTCGCAAAGCTACATTTTAACCATGTATACACCAAGTAGATTGTTTAGGAATGAGGCAAGCCTAGTAGATAAGTACCCGTCTGCCATTTTTTCTTCCCTTGAATCTCTCCTTTTTCCCAGGTATAAGCGTCGGTTTCCATGCCCTTTAATAATTCGTCCATGTCTTCCTGAGAATACAGCCTTGGCATAGATGCTTGTCCATCCCAGGCAAAAAATATGGGTATAATCGGAATTAGGTAAGTAAATACGATCTGTTGCCAGGTAAGCGGACGTACTTTCAATGTAATAAATAGGGTCATAACAATCATAATAAGCAGCGAAAGCGGCAAAAGCAGCCACCACAGCAAAATAGGCATTTTACTGTCGCCCATATCGTAGATCAATAAAGCCTGCTGGTTGTCCTGAGCTGTTTTTAAAATTTGCTTCGCCTGTGCCGGGCGCATGTGGTGAAAACAATTAATCATCGTTTTAAAGCCAGCTGGAGCCGTTGAAAAGTCCGTTGCATTAACTGGATCACTGTAATACTCAATATGTGGCTGATCAGGTGAATTGAATTTTTTGACAGCATCCACATTCGGATACAGGTCGGTCATGGTCAATCTTATGCCGTCCAGTTCGTGTTTATTTTTCAATTCATTCAATACATCCGGCATAGCCCCACCAGCACCGGAACACAAGTCAACAATGCTTTTATCGCCTGTTTTTTTAAGCCCTTTGGCAATGAGGTTTCCCAATACCTCTTTTGTGCCAAATACCCCATGCATAACAACGATCAAATTTGTCATACAAGTTCTTAGCCAACCTGGAAACCAGGATTGGTCTTCAAATTCAAAAAGTTGTATACGTCTCATTTTTTTTAAATTCAAATACAAAGATGAAATACAAATACAAATGTACTCTTATATTTACACAAAATAGAAATTCAAGTAGTGTAAGATGGATATACAGCTATTAATGACTTTTTGCGGAGCATCAGTCTTACTAACCATTATGCCCGGACCTGATAATTTATTCGTCTTGACCGAGAGCGTGACAAAGGGAGCAAGAAACGGAATCGCTTTATCAACCGGGCTGGCATCGGGTGTTCTGGTGCATACGATATTAGCCGCTACAGGCTTATCCATTATTTTACAAAATTCGGATGTGGTTTTTCAAGTGGTCAAGTATTTTGGGGTAGCTTATCTCTTGTATTTAGCCTTTATGGCAACAAAAGAAAAACCACAAACCATTAACCTGGATGGCAAAGTAGATCAAGAAGATTTTTCGTTTTGGAAACTGTCCCGCACTGGCTTTCTGATGAATATACTTAACCCCAAAGTAACACTTTTTTTCGTGGCTTTTCTTCCTCAATTTGTCGCTAAGACAGGCTTCTCTCCTACCCTCCAAATGCTGATTATGGGGCTGATTTTTATGCTTCAGGCCTGGCTCCTTTTTTCCTTACTGGCTTTACTGTCTGGACAACTAAGTACTTACCTGAATCATCCCCGATTCTGGACGGTCACAAAGTGGACTAAGGTGCTTGTTCTGGCTCTACTAGGAATTTTTCTCGCTTTTACTGGGAAGTAATATGAATAGACTTGTTACCCTTTAATTAACACCCCTTTGAAAACATCTTTTTCCGCTATT
>JAHDFX010000038.1:0-19483 GCA_020627965.1 Saprospiraceae bacterium
GTAGTGGAGATACAGATGGCAGTATTACCCTTGCGGTAAATGGAGGTACAGCACCATATACTTATCAGTGGGATAACGGAGCTGGAACAATTCAAAACCCGGCAGGATTAGCCGCAGGCGTATACACAGTTGTCGTGACAGATGATAATAACTGTCAGCTTGTTCTTAGTGCAGAAATTACTGAACCTGTTGAGTCATTAAGTGTAATAGCAACTCAAACGGATGTTACTTGTAATGGCAATGCCAATGGTTCAATCACACTAGATATAACAGGCGGTACAATGCCATATACTTATCAGTGGGACAATGGACTTGGAAATATCCAAAATCCAACAGGACTAACAGCGGGTACTTATAGTGTTACTGTTACTGATGCCAATAACTGCTTAGTAGATAATATTTCAATAGAAATTACAGAACCAGCTGAAACTATTTCAGCAATGGCAACAAATGATGAATTAACTTGTAATGGCGATACAGATGGCTCGATTATGCTTACAGTGACTGGTGGTACAACACCGTATACTTTCCAATGGGATAACGGGGCTGGAACTACTCAAAATCCAACAGGATTGCCAGCAGGTATATATAATGTAACAATTACTGATGCCAGCGGCTGTGCATTGACGAATGTTTCGGCTGAAATCACAGAACCGCTAGAACCGCTGGAAGGTATAGCTACTGGCATGGAACTGGCTTGTAATAATGATACAAATGGCTCAATTACTTTAGAGGTAACAGGCGGCACAGCTCCATATACTTATGATTGGGATAATGGCGCAGGCACTATACAGAATCCTACTGGTCTTGCTGCTGGTATGTATAATGTCATTATTACAGACGACAATGGTTGTCAGATATTGACTTCAGCTGAAATTACAGAACCGGCTACACTGATTGCTTTTGCTACTGGCGAAGAATTGGATTGTAGTACGAATATAGATGGAGATATTGACCTTACGGTAACAGGTGGAACAACACCATACACTTATCAGTGGGATAATGGGGCAGGAACTGCTGAAGATCCTTCTGGTTTGCCGTCAGGTATCTATACTGTCACGATAACAGATGCTAATACTTGTACCACAACAGCAAGTGCTGAGATCACACAACCTGGCACATTAGCAGCAACAGCTACTGGTATGGCATTGACTTGTAATGGGGATACAGACGGAATCATTACACTGGACATAACAGGTGGAACTGCGCCATTTACATTCAATTGGGATAATGGAGCCGGAACCAATCCGAATCCAAATAATCTTTCTGCTGGTACATATAATGTTACAGTGCTTGACGACAACGGTTGTGCCACATTTGCTTCCGCAGAAATTACAGAACCTGCTGCGCTGACGGCTATGGCTACAGGCGACATACTGGCTTGTAATGGCGATACAGGTGCTACCATTACACTGGATGTACTAGGAGGCACAGCACCATATACTTTTGTGTGGGATAACGGAGCCGGAATGGTTCAAAATCCAACTGGCTTAACTGCGGGTATTTACAATGTAGTGGTAACAGACGATAATGGCTGTACAACAACTGCTTCAGCAGAAATTGTAGAACCAGTCGGATCGCTTGCCATAGCTCTTTCTGCAACAGAACCATCTTGTAATGTAGCTGCTGATGGTAGTATTTTACTGGATGCAACAGGAGGAACTGCTCCATATACTTATCAGTGGGACAATGGGCTGGGAACAGTTCAAAACCCAATAGGATTAGATGCGGGAATATATAACGTGACGGTCACGGATGCCAATAACTGTGGAGAAACAGCTAGTATAGAATTAATGGAACCAGATGTGCTCCAGGTATTGGCAGAAGGCGAAGAGTTACTATGTAATGGCGACGCCGATGGCAATATTACTCTTACGGTAAATGGAGGTACATTCCCATATACTTATCAGTGGGATAATGGATTGGGAACAGTCCAAAACCCAGTCAATCTAACAGCAGGAATATATACGGTGACGATTACAGATGACAATGGATGTAGTACAACTACTTCAGCCGACATCATTGAACCTGTCTTATTAGAAGCTTCAGCAACAGGCGATAACCTGAATTGTAATAATGACTTAGGAGCCATTAATTTAATGGTAACTGGCGGCACAGCACCTTACACTTATCAGTGGGATAATGGAGCCGGAACAGTTCAGAACCCTGCCGATTTACCTGCTGGTACATATAGTGTAATCGTTACAGATGCTAATGCTTGTCAAGCGATAGCGAGTACAGTCATCACTGAACCCAATGCATTGACAGCCTCAGCAATTGGAGAAGCATTAGATTGCTTTGGTAATACAGGCAACATTGACCTTACGGTAAATGGAGGAACAACTCCATACACTTACCAATGGGATAATGGATTGGGAACAATTCAGAATCCAACAAATGTAGAAGCCGGGATTTATAATGTAACGATCACCGATGCGAATAACTGTACCTCAACTGCCTCTGTCACGCTGACTCAGCCAGTAGAAGCACTTGATGCAGATATAATAATAACAGATGTAGATTGTTTTGGAGATGCAAACGGAAGTATAATACTTACAGCCATAGGTGGCACAGCTCCATATACGTATCAGTGGGATAACGGACTGGGAATGGTTCAAAACCCAACTGATTTGGGTGCAGGAACATACAATGCAACAATCACAGATGCCAATGGCTGTGTATTAGATAATGTTTCGATAGAAGTTGCCGGACCAACAGAAGCTTTGTCGGCTACAGCAACGACTAATACCTTAGACTGCTTTGGAGCTACAGATGGCAGTATTACCCTTACGGTAAATGGTGGCACAGCTCCATACACTTACCTGTGGGATAATGGTGCAGGAATAGTTCAGAATCCAACAGGACTTAGCGCAGGTACTTACGCTGTGACGATTACTGATGCGAATGGTTGTGTCTTAACAGGTACTTCAGTAGAAATAACTCAGCCAGCAGAAACGCTAATAGCAACAGCTACAGGCGATATGTTGGATTGTTTCGGAGCTACAGATGGAAATATTACCCTTACGGTAAATGGTGGCACAGCTCCATATTCGTATCAGTGGGATAACGGAGCCGGAACAGTTCAGAATCCAACAGGACTGGGCGTAGGTATATACAATGTAACAATCACAGATGCCAATGGCTGTACATCTGCCAATATTTCAGCAGAAATAACTCAGCCGACAGAATCATTAGTGGCAACAGCAACAGGTGATGCGTTGGATTGCTTTGGCGATACAGATGGTAGCATTACGCTTGAAGTAACAGGCGGTACACTTCCATATACTTATCAGTGGGATAATGGAGCAGGAACAGTTCAAAACCCATCAGGACTGGGAGCCGGAACGTATACTGTGACGGTCACGGATGCAAGTGGCTGTACAGTTGATAATGTTTCTGTAGTAATTACAGAACCGACAAGCACATTGACAGCAATAGCGACAGGCGATGCTTTAGATTGCTTCGGTGATGCAGATGGAAATATCAGTCTCATGGTAAGTGGCGGGACAGCACCATATACTTACTTGTGGAGTAATGGCTTGACAGGGCAAAATTTATCAGGTTTGACAGCAGGAACTTATACCGTGACCATCACAGATGTCAATGGTTGTACATCAACTAATATTTCAGCAGAAATAACTCAGCCAGCAGAAGAACTGACAGTAACAGCTACAGGTGATGCGCTGGATTGCTTTGGAGCGACAGATGGCAGTATTACCCTTACGGTAAATGGCGGCACAGCTCCATATACTTTCCAGTGGGATAATGGCGCAGATGCTGTTCAGAATCCAACAGGACTTGGAGCAGGAACTTATGCAGTGACCATTACCGATTCGAATGGCTGTACATCAGCTAATATTTCAGCAGAAATAACTCAGCCGGCAGAAGAACTGACAGTAACAGCTACAGGTGATGCCGTGGATTGCTTCGGCGATTCAGATGGCAGTATTACCCTTACGGTAAATGGCGGCACAGCTCCATATACTTACCTGTGGGATAATGGTATGACGGTTCAAAATCCGGCAGGCTTAGGAGCGGGTACTTACAGTGTTACAGTAACAGATGCCAGTGCTTGTACAGTTGACAATGTTTCTGTGACGATTACAGCACCTACAACAGCATTGACAGCAAATGCAGTCGGAGAGGCATTAAATTGCTTTGGTGATGCAGATGGAAATATCATGCTAAGTGTAGCAGGCGGCACAGCACCATATACTTACTTGTGGAGTAATGGCTTGACAGGGCAAAATTTATCAGGTTTGACAGCAGGAACTTATACAGTGACCATCACAGATGCCAATGGCTGTGCAATCAGCAATGTATCTGCTCAAATTACTGAACCTGCATCAGCATTAACGGCAACAGCTACAGGAACCGACCTGTCTTGTAATGACGATACAGATGGCAGTATTACACTAAGCGTATCAGGTGGTATGTCTCCATATACTTACTTATGGAGTAATGGCGAGACAACTCAGAACTTATCTGACCTAAGTGTAGGAACATACACAGGAACGGTAACAGATGCCAATGGTTGTATTGTAGATGATGTCACAGTGACTATTTCGGCACCTGCATTATTGACTGCTAGTACGACTCAACAACAATCAGTTTCTTGCTTCGGATTAGCGGATGCAACTGCAGAAACTACTGTGAATGGTGGTACTATGCCTTACACTTACTTGTGGAGTAATGGTGAGACAATAAACCCAGCTACACAATTAATAGCAGGTCAGCATGAAGTGACCATCACAGATGCCAATGGCTGTACAGTTATTAATACAGTTGAAATTACGGAACCGACTCAATTAAGTTTGACAGATATTTCATCAACATCAGTAGCTTGTTTTAGCGACAATGATGGCACCGCAACAGTAACAGTCTCAGGCGGTACAGATCCGTATACTTATGATTGGAATGATGGACAGAGCACAGCTACAGCTACAGGCTTATCTGCTGGTACATATACAGTAACAGTAACCGATGCTAATGGCTGTATGCTCGACAACTTAAGCGTAGATGTCACACAGCCTGCCGACGGATTGAATATTGCTATTGATGGTGCTGATGCGACTTGTAATGGTTTGGGTGATGGTCTGGCTTCAGTGACAGCAACAGGTGGTGCAGGAGCTTACACTTACGAATGGAATACAGGTGCGACAAGTCCAGCAATTACGGACTTATTGGCTGGTACATATACAGTTTCGGTCACAGATGGAAATGGTTGTACAAGAATTGAAAGTATAACTATCGGTCAACCAGATATAATTGCTGGTACTCTAGCTGTAAATGGAGTTTCATGCTTTGGCGATACTAATGGTGAAATTCAAGTTGCAACAACAACAGGTGGTACAGAGCCATATATTTATTCTCTGGATGGAGAAAATTATCAGCCTGGCGACTTCTTCGGTGGCTTAGCTGCTGGCAACTATACAGTCTATATTCAGGATGTAAATGGCTGTATCAGCTCTGTTCCGACACTGCTTGAAGAACCATTTGAATTAAATGTTGATCTGGGTGTAGACCTGACTTACGAATTGGGCAGCAGTATAGAATTGAACGCACAAGTCAATACTAATGAGCCATTGACTTACAGCTGGACACCAGCTACCGGATTGAGTTGTACAGATTGCCCTGACCCTGTAGTAACAGGTACGGAGTCTGTGATGTATGAAGTTCAGATCACCAATGAAAATGGATGTACTGCCAGCGATAATATTTTTGTAGATGTTGACAAGCGCAGAGACATATTTATACCAAACATCTTCTCACCAGACAATGATGGGACTAATGATGTCTTCCACGTCTTCTCAGGAGGGGGTGTAGCACAAATTGAAGAATTCCGTGTCTTCGATCGTTGGGGAGAATTACTCTTCGAATCAACAGACGGTCAGCCAAATGATCCACAGTTTGGATGGGATGGAACATTCAGAGGTCAGCCAATGAATCCGGCAGTATTTGTTTACTATGTTAAAGTCAGATTTGTAGATGGCGAAGTTATCCTTTATAAAGGAGATGTGACGATAGTCAGAAATTAAAAGAAGTAAATTTTTCTCGTGGCGGCTCTATCGTAATGGTGGAGCCGCTTTTTTATGCATCAAACTCTTTTACCAATCGCTCCAGATCATTTACCATCTCCTCCGAGCCCATAAAAACGGGTGTACGCTGATGAAGTTCAGTAGGTGAGAGCTCAAGAATTCTTTCCTGCCCATTAGAAGCTTTGCCACCAGCTTCTTCTACAAGCAAGGCCAAGGGATTACATTCGTATAAAAGACGAAGTTTCCCATTGGGTTTGTTGGTGGTACCTGGATAGAAAAAGATACCACCTTTAATGAGCGTACGATGTACATCAGCTACCATAGAGCCAATATAGCGCATTGTATATCCCTGCTCCATGCAATGATTGATATAAGCCTGTGAACCTTTTGGATATTTATTGTAATTCGCCTGATTGACGGAATATACCTTTCCTGTTTTAGGAACTTGAATATTGGGGTGTGATAAACAAAATTCTCCAATGGAAGGGTCTAAAGTAAAGCCATTTACACCTTGTTTAGTCGTATATACCAGCATAGTAGAAGAACCATATAAGACATAACCGGCTGCTACCTGATCTGTTCCTTTTTGTAAAAAATCATCTAGTGTACAATCTCCTTGAAACGAATTACGCCTGTAGATGGCAAAAATAGTTCCAATAGACACATTGACATCAATATTGGAAGAACCATCCAGCGGGTCAAATAAAACGACGTACTTGGCCTGCTTGTAGCTGTTTTTGATAGGCTTATAACTATCCTCTTCTTCTGAAGCAATACCACAACATTCTCCACTATTTCGTAAACAGGAAATCAGGAGATCATTAGCTAGTACATCTAGTTTTTGCACATCATCGCCAGATGAATTTTCAGTCTCGGCTTTACCTGCTATGTCAACCAATCCTGCTTTATTAACTTCTCGGCTAACGATTTTAGCAGCTAAACCAATATCTCGCAATAGGCTTGATAGTTCACCAGTCGCATAAGGAAGATTGCGTTGACTTTGAATGATATGTTCGTCAAGGGAAATGATTTTGTGTTGCATGTTCAGGTCTTTTGCAGGGCAAATATAGAATATAATCACAGAGTTTTAGCGAAATTTCACTACGAAGTGGTGAATAACATAATTATAACAAAAGACTACTGTTTGATTCCGTACATTTGTGAAAACATTAACTATGAAACAAAACATCAAAAAAGGACTCTTCTATGCATTGGCAGTCTTCATAGCTATGTTCCTGCTTAGAATATTATACGGCTATATAGCTTATCCTGACGGGGAGAGACACACAACATACATAGGAGGCTCCGGTACTTATAATTATAACTGGTCCAGTTCATTTGAAGGATTTTCAAATAGAAATATTGCTAGTAAAAAAATGCAGCGTTCTACTTCTGCTCCAAGCGGAAGCATGCCTTCAGGAAATATAGATCAGAAATATGAAAAAGTGGCTTCCATCAATTCACAAACTTCAAAATTTGCTCAAGACGAAACCCGAACCCGTAATGTCATCAAGAATTACAATGCTTTGATTCAGTTTGAAAGAAGTCAGGGCTTAGAAGGAAACCGGATGTTAAGCCTTGCTATAGGTGTTGACCCGACTAAGTTTGATAATATAGCTGATACCCTGAGCAAAATTGGTAAACTTAGTTCGATCAGCATTGATAAATCTGATAAAACCAGTGAATTTAAAGAATTGAACGCCAAAAAAGCTGCCCTGGAAAAGATTCGTGATAATCTGATCGGACTCAAAAAACAAGGCGGTAAGATAGACGAATTCGTTACATTGGAGAATCGGATATTCGATATTGAACAACAAATACAGGCATTAGGGCTTAGCCTTGGCGAATTTGATGAAGAAAATGAATTTTGTACAGTTAAATTTGCATTAAAGGAAGTAAAGAAAGCTTCTACTACTATACCATTTAGTAGTCGTTTGAAAACGGCTTTTGAATGGACAGTAAAGTTTTATCTTCGCATGATATTTATATTGTTTTTGGCAACTGGATCCATGTTGTTCGTAACAATATTGATAGAAAAAATAGTGCCTGTTATCAAGAGATATTGGAAATAAATGAAACCACAGAAAGTTAAGATTATCTATGAAGACGAAGCAATAGTGATCGTCAATAAGCCACCAGCTTTCCTGACAGTCCCCGACCGTTTCGCCCATAAATTGCCTAATTTATACACCTTTTTGAAAGAGAAATACGGTGAAATATTCATCGTACATCGTCTGGATAAAGAAACGAGCGGCATTATTTGTTTTGCAAGAACAAAAGAGAGTCATAAAAATCTTTGTCGTCAGTTCGAAAAACGCACAACAGATAAAATTTATCTGGCCTTGCTGGATGGAAATCCCATTAATAAAGAAGGCAGTATAGATAAAGCTCTCGCAAAAGATGAATTTCGTCCGGGGCGAATGATTGTTAGCCAAAAAGGGAAACCTTCATTGACAGAATATAAAGTGGTTGAAGAATTTCAGCGCCATGCCTTGGTCGAAGCCAATATAAAAACTGGACGACAGCACCAAATCAGGGTACATTTTAAATATATCGGGCATCCATTGGCAGTAGACGGAGTGTATAATGGAAAAAAAGGCATCTACCTATCCGAGATAAAACGGAAGTACTCAGCTGCCGGACGCGATAGAGAAGAACGTCCTTTGATGGCACGGACAGCATTACATGCGTTCAGACTTACCTTAAAACATCCTGATTCAGAAAAAGACATGAGTTTTGAGGCAGAATTACCAAAAGATTTCTTGGCTTTGCTAAAACAACTGAGAAAGTGGGGGAGTAATAACATCTAAGTAATACAACGGAAAAAAGGCATTCCACCGAGGTGGAACACCTTTCTCTACTTAAGCACTCATGAAGCCTCTTTTATGTGCTGCCTGAAGTCGAAGAACAACACATTTTATAACTTAGTGGCGATCATTTTTCAATTCAAGTGAATGGGGATCGGCCAGGTGTGATTTTGTTATATTTTGTACAGAGAGAGGGGGGTAACACTTTAATGAAAGTATTAATCTTCTCCCTATTTCCATTTTTAAGACGAAGGTGCGCCATAAAGTCACAAGGTAAAACAATAAATATTTAATTTAGATAAAATTAAGAATAAAATAACTTGATAATCAGTATTTATTCCACCTACTTACCCGTTCTTTAAACCTTTCTTCATCAAATGGCCAACGTCCCACATTATAATTACTTTCTAATTTTTCTTCGATGCGGTCAGGGAGGTCTGCAAAAAAATCAAGCCCGGTAATTTCTTCTGCTTCATCTACACTTATAGCGTAATAATCCAACGGTTTTTCGCTTTTTTCATTGGGGATAACAAAGGCAACTGCTTTGAGTTCGGGTTCCTGATAATCGAGTAATACTTTATAAAAAGCAGATGGCACAGTAATGTCAGTCGTTTCCCCAATTCTTGCTTTAGCCCGCTTGCTCAAAACCGGACCTGTTACAATGTATAAATGCTTATATCCTCGTGTCCAGTCTCTTACCTGCTCCTCTAATTCTCTCCATATGCCCCTGTTAAAACTACTCACCTGTGGACATATATTGCTCATTAGAAAGGAAGCATACATCGCATCCGGATGAAACTGCATGTCGGCGGCAGGCACAAGGTGCCCTCTGTCATAGCCCGAACCATAATAGTCATCTACTGCTGCTGAACCTGTGGGAATATCATGATCTTGACGAAAACTATCACTTCGTTCTGCATTTTTCACCAGCCTTCTGACATCCATTTCATAAGCGACCCATTCTGCCTGTTCATGCTTTTCAGAATAGCAAAGTGTATAGTATTCGTGATTGATTAAATTCTCATTTCCATAATAAGGAAGAAAATTTTCATAGGTACTCTCTATGTCCTCATATTCGACCACTTCTTCCTGTGTTTCATCAAATAAGTCGGGCATTTCTTCCCCCCCAGATAGTAATTTGTAGGCATAGCCCATAATAGCAATAACAGCCGCTAATAGCGCAACTTGTATACCTACTTTAGAATCAGTTTTATTCATCATGTTGTGAAAATAAAAATACTATAGTAATTTAAGAAGTGATTTTACTTTTGCTTAATCATGGAAATTTAAACACGTTCTTAAAGCAAACAGATCAAAAGTAGTATTTTTTAAACTTTTATTCACTTTTTTGGTGATTAAATTGAATTTTTTTGATGATTTACATGTTATTCTAGTATCGGGATATTGAACGAAATATGGAAATATCGGTTTATTTGACGATAATTTTGAATATCCGGTAAAAAGCCGATATGTTTGTAGGATGGAAAACAAATTGACTGCAATATTGACGGGTGACATTGTCAATTCAAGAGAAGTTGTTCCTGCTCTCTGGCAAAATAATTTAAAGGAAGTCCTTAATGAATATGGCAGTACACCTGGAAAATGGGAGATATTTAGAGGAGATATGTTTCAATTACAAATAAGACCGGAAGAAGCTTTATTGGCTGCCCTCAAAATAAAGGCACAAATAAAGCAGGATAAACAATTGGATGTTAGAATTGCTATAGGTATTGGGCAACAGGAATATAAGAGTGGCAAGATATCGGAATCGAATGGAGAAGCATATACAAATTCAGGACATTGTTTCGATCATTTAAAAAAGAAAAGACTGGCGATAAAAACGCCTTGGAATGAGTTTGATAAAGAATGGAATTTACATCTTATGTTAGCATCTCTAACTATGGATGACTGGTCTCCTAAAACGTCTTTTATACTCAAAACAGCACTTGACCACCCTGAGTTCAATCAACAATATTTGGCTGATATACTGGAAAGAACGCAAAGCACCATAAGCGAAAGCCTCAATAGGGCAGGATACCACGAAATAGATATGATGTTGGAAAAATTCAGAGAACAAATAAAAACCATCCAATGAGTTTATTTATAAAATTATTCTTGGCGCACTGTATGGCAGACTTCCTGTTTCAGCCAGGTTCCTGGATAAAAGATAAGCGAGAAAAAAAGGCAATGTCTCCAAAATTGTTTATGCATATTGGAGTACATATATTATGTATGTCTTTCCTGGTATTTAATCCTAAATACTTGCCAGGTATTCTGGTGATTGCAGTATTGCATTATGCAATAGATGCATGGAAATTAACATATTCTACCAAAGAGAAAGCGCTTAGATATTTTTTGATAGATCAGTCTTTGCATCTATTGGTTTTAGTAGGAGTAGGGGAGTACTATACTGGTTTTATAAGTCAGTTACATACATTAGAAAATGTTGAGAGACTGCTTTTATTGTTATTAGGTGTGGTATTGGTAACAAAGGCGAGCTCTTTCCTGATAAGGTTGATGATTGCTAATTGGCAACCGGAAACTAACCGAAAAGAAGAAGACTCCCTTTCAGAAGCCGGGACTTATATTGGAATGTTGGAAAGGCTATTCGTGTTTGGTTTTGTAATAACAGGCAATATATCAGCAGTAGGATTTCTCCTTGGCGCCAAATCAATTTTCAGATTTGGAGATTTAACCAAAGCAAATAACCGAAAGCTCACCGAGTATGTGCTTATCGGGACTTTACTTAGCTTTGGTCTGGCCATACTGATAGGAGTCCTTTACCTGAAAGCAAAAGAATACTTATAGAACTACTTCATTACCCAGGCACTAGGGCTTTTGAATTCGCTGCGTATTTGAGCCAATTTACTATCCAGATCATCAGGGTGGCAATCTAATGATATACCTACTCGGCGCAATTCTCCTTTCCAGCCAAGACTAGGCGTGTAGCCAGCTTTTTCAATCTTGGAACTTAGCTTATCTACATTATTTTTGCTGCCAAAACATCCGAGAACAATAGTGTAATTGCGTGAACCAGTTCGACGCACTACCGGATCAATGATCTCCTTATTACTTTCGAGTTCTTCTTCTGCTATTGTTGATACGGATTGTATTTCTTCTACAAAATCTTCTTCGTCTTCTTCATAATTTGCTGTGATGATCTCTTCCTCTTCGGCAGGTGTTTCTTCACGTATATGATCTGAGTCTGAGTCTGAATCTGTTGCTACTTCGCCATCACCAAGATCAATGATGCCAGCATGATTTTCTCTCTCATTTTCCAGATCATCATTGTAAGGTAGCCCTTCATTAGAAACAACTGCATTTTCTGTAGATTTATCATTCCATCTCTGATAGAAAAAATAAACGATAAAACAACATGCTGCCAACAGCATAATACGAGACCACTTAATTCCTTTTTTAGCCATAATTGGTTTGGGTTCTAGTTGAATAATAGGTGTTTCCTGAACTGGTGTTTTCACGCTATGTGGAACCAGCTCAGTTTGAATAGGATGAAAATGAACATTAGGTAATCCGAAAGCATCTGCCAGAAAATTGGTAGACTCTGGTTGAAATTGTAAGTTATGCTCCATATCCAGATAAAACTTACCAACTTCAGGCATTTGTATGACTTCCTCTCTGTTCAGAATTGCCCGACAATTGTGGGCAAATATATTAATTTTTCGTTCAGCTTCTTCATAACTGATGCCCTGCTCCCTGGACACGGCATTTATCAGCAGACCGTCATTCTTATTTAAATCTTTATTAAAGGCAACGTCTTTAGCCGGAGGAAGCAGCAGCCCGTCAACATCTGGTTTTGCCGAACGATAATTACTGATAAAACCACCAAAGCCAGGTATGATCACACAATCATACTGATGTAGTAAAAGGGCAATATTTGAAACTATACTTTTCAATAAATTAAAACTTCAGTTTTACGCCGCCTAAGAAATTAAACCCAAGCTGAGGATAGCGATTCCAGCGTTGGTATTTAGACGATAATATGTTGTTTGCATCCAAAAATAAAGAAAAATTCTTATTGATGCTATATGAACCATTGATATTCAAGTCAAATAAAGGTGAAAGTGTATCTTCTTCGCCTTCTTGGGTCAGGTATGGAGCACCACTTGCTATATACATTTCGGTACTCAATTCCAGTTTGTCGCCAGGGGTATAATGCAGCCCCAGATTGCTTTCCAATGTCGGCAAATGCCAGTGTGGGTCATCTTTTTGCTTCGCATAAATAGTATAAGCACCCGATACCATAGCCTGCAAATCGTCAATAATGATAAAGTCTAGTACGGCATCAGCAGTGAATTGATTGGAAATAGAGTCATAGACAATATCAAACTGGCGAGTATCCATACTATAATCAGTCAAATACATAGCCAGATTCTTAATCGGTTTTTGTGTTCCCCTGGCTTCGTAATTGAATTTCCCAAAACGCCCTTTTACACCAAAGTAGCGATTTTGTAAACGACTATTTTTTAATGTCAAAACTGATTTTATATAAGGATTGTAGTTGCCAAATTCTCTAAACTGAGCTTGTTGTACCTCGCCATTCCAGCCTGCAAAAACGGTTGCTTTACCATCTAGTAATGCATAGCTGGCTTCTATATCAGGATAAGGAACAAATTCCCCATCAAACCCCATATACGCACCTGCTTTCAATTTAAAATTGCCAGTATTCAGCATAAAATGTGGCTTGATTGCCAGTACATTACTGGCTTGACGAGAATTGACAGAAAAACTATCATTGTAAAAACGATAATGATCGTCTAGTGCAATTTCCAGCCAGTGATTTTCATTAATCCATTTGCGCACACCTATATCAAACCCAACACGATTTTCAGCAGCTTCATAACGATCTCGGGTAACATGAAAATCGCCATTTACCCAGTAATTCAATTTTAACTGAACTTCTTTGCTATTATTAAAACGAACTTTGCCATATGTTGTGATGAAGCGCTGTAATACCTCTGCTTTTTCAAAAACGAGGCTATCGGCATGACCAAAATAATGATGCTGATCTACATCAATACCAAGTGTGCCGCCAATAGCAAAACCAGCATCTGCGTAATAAGTTCCGTCTATGATACCATCCGTATTGCCAAAACGCTGATGCTTGACTTTTTTATTTCGATTGGCAGAATGATGCTTAATATTTAAATTAAAATCAATCTTTTCAGACTGACCATTATTGAGCCTTAAATCGGCATAGGCATGATTGGGAGTGCCATAACCAAGTTTAGACCAAAAACGGTATACCGGAGCAGTTGGTGCCCGACGCATAGCTATGGGCTTAATTGTTGGTGCTTCATATTCCAGATCCAGTAATTTGGCAGGCAGATCATATTCACTTTCTCTGAGTTCTTTGCCTTTATTCTCTGGCAATTTAGGGCTAGTACTATATTTTTTGGCATTGATAATACCAGCTTTATAAGTCTTGGTAACGTCTATCTCTTCACTGTCGATCTCATCATCGTCAGGTTGAGCTATGGCTAGCTGTGCAAAGCATAAAACTGCCAGGATTATAAAAATATATTTGATATTTGAAAACATATGCTAAAGCAATTGGAATTTGTGATTTTGATAGTGTGCTAAAAAAGAAGGACTAATTTCCGTCTGGCTGCTCCATTTCAAGGTTTCCGCTACTCGGTGTAGGAACGACAATAATTCTAGTTCCATTCTCTGCTTCCAATGTATCTAGTTGAGCCAGTTTTTCTTCGGCAGCAACCAATACATCATCATCATAATTATAATTTTCAATAATACTTTCCAGAGAGGCACGGGCATTAAAATAATCTTTCTTTTCCAGAAAAATATCGCCTAGTAGCACAACGCTTTTTCCCAGCCAATAGTCATAACCGCTAATCTGACTGGTATTCAAAGCCATTTGTTGTGCTGTGTCCAGATCACGCCAGATGTAATAGATGTATGCGATCTGATAACTAGCTTCAGCAGCCCGTTCATCTTTTGCCAGCGATATGACCTCTTTAAAGTTTGCGAGCGCTACTTCATATTTGTTTTCAGACAGGGCACTTTTTGCTACATAAAAGGCAACTTCGGCTTTTTCTCGTTCACTGATTCGTGAGTCTTTTTTCAGGTCATTGGCAATACCATATCTTCCTGCAAGTATATTGCCGCGATAAGCGCTTCTGATAGCACCTAGTTTGGCTTTAAAACGATTATCTTCTGTACTGGCAATCCTGAGTAATTGTTCGTACAATTCGGTTGCAGTTTTAAAATCCTTTCTGTGATTATAGGCAATATTAGCGGCTTTATTGGCGGCAGCTTCTGCATAACGACTATTACCTTTTTTAAGAACTTTCCGATAATCTGTATAAGCACTATCATATTCTTTCAGGGCAAAATAAGATTCAGCCCGTTTATAATAAGCTTCAAAAGCACTTGTACTGAGTGGGTAGGAGGCTAGAAAACTGCTGTATGATTTGGCTGCTTTTTCATAATCTCCACCACGAAAATGTGCTTCTGCGGTTCTCCACTTAATATTTTCTTTCTCCGAATCACTGACTTCAAAACCGGGAATACTCTCTTTAAAGGTAATATAACCTTCAGGGTCATCCATTTCAATATAAATATCTTCAATACCATTCAATGCATCCTGAGCTTCCTGTGAATTAGGATTGTTGGCAAAAACACGTTTGTAATATTCAAGTGCAGTACCATTATCACCCATGTTTACCTTAATAAGCCCCATTTTCAGTAAGGACTGATTGTTATATTCACTTCTTGGATAACGATTCAGTAATTTTTCAAAAATATCGGCGGCGAGTTCCATGCGCCCAAGCGTCAGATAAGTCTCTCCTACATTGTACATAGCATCATCTGCATAATCAGAATCAGCATAATTTTCATACAGTTTTTCCATGGCTAGAATACCATCGGCAGGATCTTGCTGATTTTGGATCGTTTTAATCTTACCTCGTTGATACATAGCATATTGAAAACCCTCGTATTCATATTTTATGGCATCTTCATAGAACTCTAGAGCTCGATCATAATCGTTTCTGGCAAAATAGCAGTCAGCAGTACGCAAGGTAGCATCCGGCAGTATCCAGGTACGCACATAGTCATCTTCTATTTTATTCAAATTGAGTCGCAGACCATTTACAGCATCCCGGAAGTAGTTGGTAGCTGTTGCAAATTTATCTTGTTTGAAATAGCTATAACCAATGTTATAATTGGCAATATGCTCGGAGGCTTCATCAGGCATATCCATAAGTGCCTGTGCTATGCTGACAGACTTGTTGAAATTTGTGATGGCATTGGCATAATCATTCTCGAAATAATACATTTCACCCAGCCAAAACAATGCAAGTGCCTTTATTTTGCTGTCAGGGGCATTTATTAATGACTTGCCAAAAGCTTCTTTTGCTTCGCCAAATTTAATATCATTGTATAATTGTACGCCATAATAGTAGGCCACTTTTTGATAAGCCTTTTCGATTTCCGGCGTTTTTTCTGGCATTTTTTCAATGAGTGCCATAGTCTCTTTGTAATCATTGGAATTGAGGAATATTTTACTCATCAATTTCTGAGCTTCGCCATAATACAAAGAACCACGAGGAATATCTTGCAAAACCCTTAAAGCGGCTTTGTCATCGCCTAAATCATAGGAAACTTTGGCATAATTGAAATTGCAAGCTTCTTGAATACTTTGATCGTAATTCATTTTGGCAGCAGCCTGAAAAACATTTCTAGCGGTATTTTTATCGCCTGTTTGTAGATAACTATCGGCCAGATTATACAGGGCGTTTTGACCTAAAGGGCTATCCACTTCTCTCAGTTCTTCAAAATTACTGATCGCCTCTTCGTACTGTCCAGCCTGATATTGGGCGAAAGCCAATTGATATACATCCTTGTCGGTGACCTGCTGTTTTTTGTCCTGATAATTCTGTAAAAATGGCAATGCTTTTTCATATTTTTCATTTTCAAAATAAGCACTACCAACGAGTTTGTTGATCTCTCCGATGTATTTAATATCATTAATCATAGCAAGGGGTTCTGCATATTCAATGACTTCATCATATTGCTTGCGGGCAAAATATATCTGGGCAATATAATAAGGAACGACACGACTATATTTCTTGGAGTCATTGACTTTTAAAAAGCTATTCAATGCTTCTTCATAGTCATTTTCAAAAAAGGCGGTGATGCCATAATAGTAATTGGATGGATAATAATATATATCTTCCACATCTTTTATTTCTCCAAAACGTTGGCGTGCCTCTGCAAATTCCTGCCTGACAAAATAGGAATAAGCGAGTTTGAATTTCAATTCTGTGATCTGCTCATTGTCGAGCTTATAAACATCAACACGTTCGAGAAATTTAATAGCATTTTCGTAGTCTTGAGTATTATAATAATAATCGCCCATTTCCAGCTTGGCAAAATCAGCTACCGCTGCGGGTTCATATTCGCGTATAAAATCAAGTATCAGACGTTCGCCATCAGGCCGGTCGAGACGTATGGCGCACATAGCATAATGTAGTTTTGCTCGTTCTACCAGCATACCATTTCTTGCGGGCTCATGCGCCTGACGTGTCTGCTCAATGACTTTCAAAAACTCTTGCTGTGCTTCGCCAAAAAGTCCTTCCTCGTAGAAATACATGCCCTGTTTGTAGGCAGCATGAATATCTTGAAAAATAGCAGTTTCCTGTGCTTTTATTTGCCAGCTACAGGCAAGTATCAGTAGTATATAAATGCTTTTTTGAATCATAGTCGAATAAATTCTTAGGCTCCGATTGGCGAATATATGAAAAAATCATGCCTGTTGGTGTTTTTCGCAGCACTTTCATGAGTCAATACAGGTAAATGTCAAGACTTACATATCCTTTTTTTATTTTTGCAAAATGACATTTCAACAGGCACAGAAGAACCTGGCTAAGGTTTTATCAACGCTCTACGGAGTAAGAGAAGCAGAAAATATCGCTAAACTAGTCTTTGAAGATGTATTTGACATCAGACATCATCTGAGTGAGGATGAACTTTCCGAATCAGAACTTACAAAGTTGGAAAGCATCAAAAACAGACTACTCAAGCATGAACCCGTTCAATATGTTATTGGTGAAGCAGATTTTTACGGACTACGTTTCAAAGTTGGTCCTGCTGTATTGATTCCCCGCCCGGAAACCGAGGAATTGGTACATTGGCTGGTCAATGATATTAGTCGGCAGACGCACTTAGGAAACGGAAAATCTTTGCTTGATATTGGCACTGGAAGCGGCTGTATTGCTTTGACTTTAAAAAGGCGACTGCCCGATCTGCAAGTATCAGCAATGGATGTCAGTAAGATGGCGCTGGAAATGGCCAGGCAAAATGCGGAAGGACTAAGAGCAGAAGTCGAATTTATACATGCAGACATCCTGAATAAAGCAGGCTGGGGAACCTACCCGAAATGGGATTATATTGTCAGTAATCCGCCTTATGTCTTGGAAAAAGATAAAGCAAAAATGGCTAAGAATGTTCTGGAGCATGAACCGAACACCGCCTTATTTGTTGATAATCATGAACCTTTACTATTTTATAATGCCATTGCTGAATTTGCCAAAGCGCATCTTAATCCCGGAGGGCAACTCTTCTTTGAGACACATAATAAGTACTGCGGGGATGTAGTCAATATGCTAAAATCAACAGGTTTTACCCAGGTGGAAAAACGTAAAGATATTAGTGGAAATGAGCGAATGGTGCGGGGAATTAAGCCTTAATTTGTGCCCTGAGTAACTGCACTACTTTTTCTTACGTGGCAGAACCAGGTGATAGTGTTGTTAAACCACCTTATGCCAATACTTTGAGCTTAATTACCGAACAGGGTACAATAGAATATACTTTCCGTGACTATAAGAACGTGATTGAAAAAGTTCTGTTTGGAAATTCTCTGCTTTTGACCAGCAAAAGTCTGATTAATGTCAAAGCCAAATTTTATTACTGGTATTGAGTTTGTAATAATTGTTGTTTTTGTGTTGTCTTGTTTTTTTTATTAAATTGCTTTCAATCAAGGTGTTATGAGTTTTGTTTAATTTCATTTGAATTGACTTCCAATAATTTGAACGTGTAATAAACAGTCTAAAAAGAGAAACCATTCTTGACATCCTTTTATAGATATTTGCGTCTGTAACCCTGAACGAACGATAGAAATCAATCCACTGCCCTTGAATTCCTAAAGTATTTGTATTCGTATTTATTCATTATGAGTATGTGAAATCATATGCTCTTCAAAAAAAATATTATGTTAAGATTTGTTTTAGTTTTATTAGCATTTACAACATTAGTTATTGCTTGTGAGCAAGCTGAGATTATTGGATTAGAAGGTGAAATTGCAACAAGTGCAAAAGCGATTGACACTAATTATGCAAAGGCACAAGATGGAGAAAATTCCAGAAATCCAAATGTAGACGCTACTGATCTACCTACTTGTATTCTTGATTACGTTAGCACAAATTATCCTGATGCTGAAATTCAAAAAGCTCAACTGAAAAGAGGTGAGTACAGAATTATGCTGGATGATGACACTAAACTAGGCTTCGAAGTCAATGATGCTGGTGAGTGTACATTGCTCTATGTTGAAGAAGATGACGAGGACGACACAGACGAAGATGACACTGATGACGACACAGA
>JAHDFX010000038.1:19583-24391 GCA_020627965.1 Saprospiraceae bacterium
ACGAAGATGATTCTGATGACGACACAGATGAAGATGATTCTGATGACGACACAGATGTGTAATCCGTGAATAAAGAAAATAATTTAAAGAACAAGGCTGATCTCTATTGAGATTAGCCTTGTCTTTTTATATTTTTACAAGTATGACAAATTGGTTGTTTCGCAAAATAGATATTAGTTCACTGGTCTTTTTTCGCATAGCATTTGGTCTGCTTGCTCTATATAAGGCTGTTGATTTTCTGGACAGCACAAGCAGGTGGAAGGCTTTGACTGGCGGTACTGAATTTAATTTTACCTACTATGGTTTTGAGTGGGTTCAAGTCCTTCCTCCCAACTTTATGTGTGCTTTGTGTTGTCTAATGGGGGTGCTTTCTGTGCTGATTATCATTGGTTATAACTATCGACTAGCTACATTCATTTATGCATTGGCTTACACTTATATATACCTTATTGAAAAAGCTTATTACCTAAATCATGCTTATTTGTATGCCATGCTCTGTTTTGTGATGTGTCTGTTGCCTGCGCATCGTGCTTTTTCTGTTGATTCCCAGCTTCATCCTTCCATTAAAACGCAATTCATCCCTTACTGGCCAGTTTTTTTACTGCAGTTTCTTATGGGAATCGTTTATTTTTATGGCGGAATAGCTAAACTTAACCCTGATTGGCTTCGTGGTATACCGCTTGTTTACTGGTTGGAAGGTAGTAGTGAGGAAATACCCATCATCGGGCATATTCTTGATATAGATTTTGTTGCGGTCCTCATGAGCTATGGAGGAATGTTACTTGATTTAACTGCCGTTTACTTTCTGTCGAACAAGCGTACACGCGGATATTTTATGGTTGCCGTTCTCTTTTTTCATGCTTTGAATAAAGTTATTTTCAGTATTGGAATATTCCCTTACTTATCAGTAGCACTCAGCCTTATGTATTTTTCGCCAGATTGGCCACGAAAATTACTGCATCGCCTTTTTCCAAAATATATTTCCTTAATTCCTGAACAAAATGAAATCAGAACTGCTCCTTCTTTAGTAGACGAACTATGGCAAAAACGATTAATCATTGGCTTTATAGTAGTTTTAGGTGTCTATCATATTCTCATGCCACTAAGACATTTTTTAATTCAAGGTCCTACTGATTGGACAGAAGAAGGGCATCGTTATTCCTGGCACATGATGCTGCGTACCAAAAAAGGTAAAGGGAGGTTCACCGTGAAAATTCCATCTGAAGATAAAACTATTAAAATAAGCACTAAAGATTACCTCAATAAGAGACAGCGTAAAAAACTGTTTACTCACCCTGATATGATCCTGCAATTCGCCCATTTCCTAAGAGATAAATATGAAGAAAAGGGCTATGAGGGTGTAGAAGTATATGCCAATGTACGTTCTAAATTTAATGGAAGAGATTATGCACCACTTATTAATCCTAAGGTAAACCTTGCTCAAATAGCTTCTTATAAAACCATGAAACATAATGAATGGATATTGATACGGGATGATGTGTATAATTATGAACATCTTTCGAAAAAGAAGAAGGAAAAAATGCTAGAAGAACAATTGATAGAAAAGAACAATCAACATATAAAATCAGACACTATAGAACAACAATAATTTTCCAAATTGAAAATTTTTTGTTTTAAAAATTGAAATATTTTGTTTATAATTGTAAAATTAGATCAATTATAAACTTCAAACTATGCTGATTGACTGGCTTTCATTGGCTGCTGGTGTTGCTATTGGTATTCTTCTCACCTGGCTTTTCACAAGATCAGGCTATATATCCCGTGAAGTATATAAAGCGGAGAAAAAACAATTGGAAAAAGCAGAAAAGGAACTGGAAAAAAACCGTGAAGAGATAAGAGGCATGGAGCGCGACCTTTCTGCATCCGGTCAAATGCTCAAAAATTATAAAGAAAAGCTGGATAGTCGTCAGGAAGAAATGACGCTCATGCAAACAACCTTTGAGAATCTGGCCAATCGTTTATTAGATGATAAAAGTGATAAAATAAGTCGCCAGAATGAAGTGCAATTAGGCGCTTTATTACAACCCTTGCAAAGCAAACTCAAGGATTTCGAAGAAAAAGTCGAGAAAACTTATCGGCATGAAGCCGAAGAACGCATTTCGCTCAGAGAAGAGATCAAGCATCTTCGCCAGCTCAACTTACAGCTCAGTGATGATGCCAACAATTTGGCACATGCCCTGAAAGGGGACTCTAAAATACAAGGTGACTGGGGAGAAATGCATTTAGAGTTACTATTAGAAAGAGCAGGTTTGCAGCATGACGTCCATTTTGTAAAGCAAAGTTCTCATAAAGACGAGCAAGGCAAAGTCAAACGTCCGGATTTTATCGTTAATTTACCAGAAGACAAGCATATCGTTATAGACTCAAAAGTATCTTTAAAAGCCTATGCAGCATACTTTGATGCTGACAATGAAAGCAGTAGAAAGCAGTATTTGAAAGTTCATTTAGAAAGTATTCACAGTCATATAAAAGACTTGCAGTCAAAACGCTACGAGCATTTGTATAATATAAATACACCTGATTATGTGTTGATGTACATTCCTATAGAACCAGCCTTCAATCTGGCAATACAGCAGGATTCCGAGATGTATCTGAAAGCATTAGACAGAAATATTGTCATAGTGACCAATTCTACTTTGCTGGCTACCTTGCGCACCATTTCCTATATTTGGAAACAGGAGAAGCAGAAGAAGAATGTCTTGGAAATAGCTCGACAGAGTGGTTTGTTGTATGATAAATTCTGTGGTTTTGTGGATGATCTGAAGTTGATAGGGCAAAGACTGGATAATGCACAAAACGCCTACGGTCAAGCTTTGAATAAATTAAGTACGGGCAAAGGAAATCTTATCAGACGAGCAGAGCAGGTACGCGAATTAGGTGCAAAAACTTCCCGCCATTTACCAAAGGATTTGAAAGAAGGATAGTCGTTTAGAGCCTGTTTTATCTAGATAGAGATATGATTGGTCTAACAAAATTAGTATCTATTAAGTTAAACGATACATTTGCCGATAATTATCTCATACAATCATTTATAATGAAAACAATACACTATTTTCTCTTAACCCTTTTATCGGGAACACTTTTATTTGGAACATACGCTTGTAAAAACGGCAACAGTTCAATGGCACGTCTTGGCTCTTTGAGCGGATTTGCTTCAGAGGCATTAAATCATATCCCGGAAGATGCTTATTCTGTCGGACGTATTAATGTCAATGCCTTGATGGATAAGGCTGATTTTGACAATATGAAGAAGATGGAATTCTACCAGGATGCCATCAAAGAAGCTGAAGAGCGTGGTGATATTACTGCGGACATACTAAGAAATCCTAAAAATTCTGGTATCGACTTAGGCGATCATGCTTATTTCTTTAGTCAGGCAGACAAGAATGAGCGCAAAGAAGATTTCGCTGGCATTGTTTTTAAATTGAGTGATGCTAATCAGTTTGAAGAATTGGTCAAGACAAAAGAGGGAGTGAATGTAGAAACAGAGGAAGGATATAAATTTGCTCAAACAGGTGATAAAGCAATAGTTGCCTGGACAGATAATCTTGCTGTGATCGGCAGTGGTGAAAGACGTGATCTGAAAAACGATATTATTAATGTTTTTAATACAGATAAAGGCAGTTCCATTGCTCAAAACAGCAACCTAACCAAGTTCCTTCGTGAAAACCATGACCTGTCTCTTTGGATGGGATCTGATGCTTACGCAAATCGTTTGTACAACAGCATGCAAAGACAAATGGTACTGATGGGAATTGGTAAAGATGATTTAAAAGACAATTACATCAATGCTTATGCTGATTTTGAAGACGGAGCCATTGTATCAAAGGCAGACTATATTTTAAAAAATGTTTTGACAAAAGACATCAATATGGTATTGGGCAATGAAGTAAAAACAGACTTCTCAGCTTATATGCCGGCTGAAAATCTGGGTACAGCCATGAGTTTCAGAGTAGATTTTAAAGGTTTACAACAATTATTGAAAGAAAAAGGCTTTGGCGGTCTGGTGAATATGGGACTCAGCGAGTACGGACTTAATACCGAAGATTTTGGGGAAACTTTTGATGGAGATGTTATGATTGCAGCTTATGATAATGGAACTGAAAAAACACCAAGTTCCTTAGCTATTATGAGTATCAGTGATACTGAGCGTCTGGATAAATTCATAGAATTGGGCGAAAAAATAAATATGCTAAGTAAAAATGATGATGGAACTTATGAAATGCGCGGAACATCAGGTATGTTAGATAAGATGGCAGATGAATCAAAACGTCCTCGTCGTTTCAGTGAAGGTACGCCCAATGCTACGCTGTTGATAAAAGAAGATAAAATATTTATTACAGACAGAGCAGATATTATAGATCAGTTGAAAAGTGGTAAATATGCTCGTTCTGCTCAGGTGAAAGGAAATGCAGCAGATGTATTGTCGGGCAACATCTTCGGGATGTATGTAGATGCTTCTAAAATGTCAGGCATGTCAGAAGACCTGGATGGCCGTTATATCAAAGATATGAAGGTCACCACAGGCAATAAAAAATCGGATATGATTATCAATATGCTTAACGAAAATCAGAACAGTTTGAAAACTTTAACAGAGATGTTGAATGAGCAGTATAAGAAGGAAAATATCAACGTAAACTGGGATGATGACAGCGAAAGTTAATTTTTTTGAAAAAAAATTAAAGCGGAGTTTGAATATATGAAATCAATTGCATTATATTTGCACTCCGTTCAGCGAAAGTAGCTCAGCTGGTAGAGCACAACCTTGCCAAGGTTGGGGTCGCGAG